>QNDO01000026.1 GCA_003644895.1 Candidatus Hydrothermota bacterium
CTTAATCTTTTTTCTCTTTCTTTTCCTGCCACAGGGCATACTACCTCTCCTCTTTGATTACTTTGATGAGTTTAGATGGCTTAAAGGTTATAACCTTTCTTGCCGGGATTTTTACCTCTTCCTTAGTCCTGGGGTTTCTTCCTATCCTTGGTTTGCGTCTCTTCACCTCGAAAACCCCGAAGCCCCTTAATTCGATCCTTTCCTCCGCTTTGAAGGCTTCCTTCATTGTTTCAAGAAAGGAGTTTACTACTATCATAATATCCTTTTTAGGTAAACCAGTTTCCTCATAGATTTTATCAACTATGTCCTGCTTCCTCATTTTTCTCCCCCTTTTACAAGTGCTTGAAATTATAACAACTTATGATAGTACAGTCAAGAACTACTTCCTCACAGTTCCTTCCTTATAAAAAGGTAACCTCACAATCTCTCCCTTTTCAAATTTTCCTCTAATTTCAACATCTATCTCAGTTTCTTTCTTGGAATATTCCTTCTTCACATATCCCATACCAATGCCTATGGAGAGCGAAGGAGAAAAGGTTCCACTGGTTACATAACCGATTTCTTCACCATCTTTATATATTTTTAAGTGCGGCCTTGGAATTGCGCGCTTTTCTCTCATCACAAAGCCGACCCTTTTCCTCTTTAAACCTTTTTCCTGAATTCTGAGAAGGGCTTCTTTACCGATGAAATCTTCTTTATCGAGTTTTGTTATCCATTTAAGTCCTGCCTCCAGGAGATTGGTGGTCTCATCTATGTCATTTCCATAGAGACAATAGCCCATTTCCAGCCTTAGAGTATCTCTTGCTCCAAGTCCAACAGGTTTAACTTCATCGAATTCCATTAACTTTCCCCAAATATCCTTGATAGTTTCATTATCAGCATAAATCTCAAAACCATCCTCTCCTGTATAACCAGTTCTGGAGATGAGCATTTCCTTACTGAGAATCTTCACTCTTTTTGCCCAGTAGTATGATATCTGACTCAGGTCATCTTCGACAATTCTTTGGAGCACCTCCTCTGCCTTGGGCCCTTGAAATGCAATCTCTCCTATTTCATAAGATTTATTTTCAATCTCTACCCCTTCTAACTTATGGGAAAGGATCCAGTTATAATCTTTCTCAATATTGGCAGCATTTACAACAAGCATAAAATGGTCTTCCAGGCGGTATACAAGAAGATCATCCACTACAGTTCCTTTTTCTGTGGGGAGTGCAGAGTACTGCACCTGCATAACTTCAAGTTTAGAAGGATCATTGGATGTGATATAATAGACAAAATCTAGAGCCTTTGGACCTCTTATAATTATCTCTCCCATATGGGAAACATCAAACATTCCAACATTTTCCCGGGTCCATCTGTGTTCTTCCACAATACTTGTAAACTGGATTGGCATTTCAAAACCGGCAAAAGGCACGATCTTTGCTCCAAGCTGCTTATGGTATTCATAAAGCGGTGTTCTTCTTAACTCGGGCATCCTTTCCTCCTTTTTGAAAATTATAGTTTTTTCAGCATGTTCATTCAAGATTGAAACAGAACAGTAATCAGGGACTTTCAATCAGATATCAGAAAAAAACGGGCTAACTACCTTGTACCCTCAACAAAAAGATACCGTTTAATTTTACCTGAAGTGGTTTTGGGAAATTCCTCGTCCCTTATAAAAAACCTCTTTACCCGCTTATAATCTGCTATATCTCTGGAATACCTCTCTATCTCCTCACCGATAACCCGATAAATATCTGATGTTTTAGGATTAGAAATTCCCCTCTCGGTGAAGTAATCATCCAGCGCTGTGAAATTGGGATATATGATTGCCTGAACCTCTTCATCCCCTGTGGTGGGATTTCTTCCTCCCAGAACCAGAACCTCCTCAATAAAATGTGAACGTAAAAGTGCAGCTTCAACCTCTTCAGGATATATGTTCTTGCCTCCCTTGGTGACTATAACTGACTTCTTCCTGCCTGTTATGTATATGTAACCATCTTCGTCTATATAACCCATATCTCCGGTTAAGAACCATCCATCTTCTGTTATAACTTCTTTTGTAGCTTCCTCATTTTTATAATAACCTTTCATAACATTGGGACCTTTTACAGCTATTTCACCCACACCATCCTCACCAGGGTCCATTATTTTAACCTCGATACCAGGCAAAGGGATACCAACACTTGCATTTTTTTCAAGGCCCTTGGGATTTACACTCACTACAGGAGAAGTTTCTGTCAGGCCATATCCCTGCATGATAGGAAATCCCAGTTCTTCAAGCCCGTGAGCAACCCAGAGTGGAAGTTTTGCTCCACCTGAGATGAGATATTTCATTCTTCCAAAGCCTATTTTATCCCTGATGCCTTTGAAAACCTTCTCTCTTACTTTTCTTCCTCCTATTTTTCCCAGTCCTCTCATGGAATTGAAAATCAACTTCTTGGGAAGTGCAGATTTTTTTACATTTCTGTGGATTGCAAGAAGAATTTTCTCAAGGAAAATGGGAACTATGAGCATGATATTTGCACGGGATTCCCTTAATTCCTCTATTATCCTTTTGGATTTGAAGGATGTGGCAAAGGCTATGGTTGAACCACTGGATATTGGCGCAAGAAGACTCACAGTTATACCAAAGGAATGGGAGAGAGGAATAAGAAGGTAGAATACATCTCCTGGTCCATAATCAAAGCATTTATAGAAAGCATCCAGATTTGATGCTATATTTTTGTGGGTGAGCATAACCCCTTTTGAACTCCCCGTGGTACCTGAGGTGTAAAAAAGACAGGCTGTATCTTCAAGATCTCTGTAATAAGGTGTCTCCACTGGTTCCAAAAGTGCGATTTTCTGGGTTATATTGTCAAGCTCTATTATCTTCAGGTCTATATCTTCCAGATGTTCCTGAATTTCTTCATACTTATTCGATGCAATTATCAGGTATCTGGTCTCGGAATGTTTGATAATATGGCGGATTTCGGTGCCTTTCAATCTTGTATCTACAGGGATTGCCACTCCACCAACCCACTGGATGGCAAAAAATGCATAAACCCATTCAAATGTATTGGGAGACACAAGGGCAACCTTGTCTCCAGCTTCTACACCCTGTTCCTTCAAATATCTGGCAAGTCTTTTTGTATGCAGTCCTAGCTCCTCATATGTCACTTCTCTCCAGGTATCTGCTTCTTTTCGCTTAAGGGCTACATATGGTGAAAATTTTTCCACTGCGTTTTTAAAATAAAAGGGAAGTGGATGAACTCCAAGTCCATCTCTAACAATAGGAAATTTCATACTACCTCCTTCTTGTGTAATACTCATTTTGAAGCACACCCGGGGAAAAGTAAAGAAATTATTCGAGAAGCGTAAAGCGGAAAGCGGACAGCGCGCAGCGGGAAGCGGAAAAGGACTATTTAGTTCGGGAAACGGTAGACGGTAGACGGGAAACGTATTATATAAAATTAAAAAACTTATTCGTCTACCGTTTACCGTCTCCCGTCTGCCGAATATTCTCTTGTCCGCTTTACGCTGCACGCTTCACGACTCTTGGAGATTCTTCGTCGTCTGCCTGAGGCAGACTCCTCAGAATGACAGCAAGTAACCCATTCTTCAATCGTCTACCGTTTACCGTCTATCAAAAAAACCTACACTACTATATGGGTTCCCATGCCGTTGTAAAGGGCATCGTGGGCTTTTTCTATGGAGGTGATTATAACTTCCTCACCCCCATTTTTCAGAAAGTCTATGGCAGCTTCAATCTTGGGTCCCATACTCCCAGGGGGGAAATGCCCCTCACTATAAAATCTCTCTATCTGTTCAAGGGTGACCCTCTCAAGTGGCTCCTCATTGGGTTTACCAAAATTTAAATAAACATAATCAACCTCAGTGAGTATCATTAATAAACTGGCGCCTATCTCTCTGGCCAGCACACTGGAGGCCCTATCTTTATCTATAACTGCCTCCACACCTCTAAATTTTCCATGGTTCTCCCTGACAACAGGTATCCCCCCTCCTCCGGATGCGATAACAATTGAACCTTCATCAACAAGTTTTTTAATAATCTTTCCCTCGACAGTACCTATGGGTAGTGGAGATGGAACTACCACCCTGTAACCTCTCCCTGCATCTTCCACCATCTTCCAGCCGTATTTTTTCATAAGTTCCATAGCCTCTTCTTTGCTGAAAAAGTCTCCAATGGGTTTTGTGGGATTGGAAAAAGCGGGGTCATTTTTATCCACTATTACCTGAGTAACAATGGCCACCACGTCCCTGTCAATTCTGTCTTCATACAACTGTTCTCTAATAGCCCTGGCTATGATATACCCAATCCACCCCTGTGTTTCAGCATTTAAAGCATCCAAGGGATATGGTGGAAATTTATCTCTCGTATAAAGATTTCTAAAGAATTCCACACCCACCTGGGGACCATTCCCGTGCGTAATTGCAATTTTAAACCCTTTTTCTATTAATTGAACCACCGGTTTTATCACCTTTTTCACATTCTTATACTGGTGTTCAATGGTAAAGGGCTCACCCTTACGTCTTAATGCATTTCCTCCAAGAGCCACAACTGCCTTTTTCATCTTATACCTCCCTCAAGGATGACGCAGACCGCGATTGCATAATCTTTCTCATGGGAAATGCTCAAGCCTATCTTATGAGGTGGGTACTCTTTCCCATATACCCTGAGATAGGGTCTTCCTCTTGTATCATTTAAAATCTCTATTTTTTTCAATATAAGGCCCTCCACGCCTCCCTTGGCTTTTATAAAGGCCTCCTTAGCAGCAAATCTCCCCGCAAAACACTCAGCGCGTTCTTTCTTGCTCATACAATAAACAATTTCATCATCAGAAAACACTTTTTTTAAGAATCGGTCTCCATATCTCTCTATCAAAAAAGAAATCCTATCTTTTTTCACTATATCAACCCCTATACCATACATGTTAGAAGGAATAATCTAAACTGAACTGAATCGAATACACTCTGGAAATATCAACAAAAGAACTGTATAGTTCCTCACCATCAGGAAGATGGAGGCCCTGCCCCCAGATCCCTGTATGGGGATAATCTGACTCTTTATATTTAAGCTTCAATCTCATACCCAAATTGGGGGATAATCTCTCCAGAAAACTGAGATAATACTTGGTTCCATCACCGTATAAGAAATCAATCCCCACATCTTCAAAGTTCCACTGAGACAATCCATTGGTCTTCCAGACCACAAATCCACCCTTAACCTCAAATTTATTAGAAAAAGTCCTATCGAAGGTCACTGCCAGAAATCCACCACTTATAGCAGCTTCAGGATAATAGGTCTTTGGAGTGAGATCTACCTGAGAATACCTGAATTCAATTCCAAGGGATGTCCACCCTCCCAGAAGGAAAAAGGTCCTTATGGAACTCTCTTTCAGAAAAGAGGTTGTAATACCCAGGTATCTTCTATTTTGTCTTTTCTGATATTTCTGATAGAGCCTCACCCTGACAGGATAAATGGGCCTGAATTCAAGAGCAATCTGGGTCCTGTAGTTCCAGAGTAGATCGGTATTGTCTCTCCAGATATCTACATAACTCCTCTGTAATAGTATATGTCTTACAGGTTGAAACCTTGTTTCAATGTAAAAACCTGTCTCCGGTTTTGCCAGAGGTAAATAAGAAAGTTCTGCATAGAGAGGGTCGATGACTCTATAACTCCTCTCAAGTGGCGTATCCTCAAATCTTGCATCTTCTCTGAAAGGTCTAGCATATGGGTTGGTATAATCCACATCGTAGTGCCTAAAGAGCAAGTTTATGTAATAAACTCTTTCCTGAATCCGCGATTTTATAATGTATGCCTTCCCACCATTTTTCTCAGTAGCAAATTCCCACTCCAGAGAAAAGGGATAAATCACAGTTCTACCATTTAACCCCCAGAATTCTTTACTTTTGCCGGCTACCCAGGTGAATGAGGGATCTGACATATCTTCTTTGTCACCAGGGATGTCCAGTTCATTGAAATTCGCCGTGGGAGGATTGTCATATTCTATTCGCAGGAAGGAAACACCCAACTGGGTCCCAAGAGGTAATGGCCTTGGAAAATTGAATTTCACTTCTCCACCCTTCACATATTCTGTGAAAGCATCCTTAAATGTGGAGGGCATAAAATCCGAAACATAGTAAAATACAGGTAAACCATCTCTGGAAAACACCCCGTATCTCTTATTCTTTGAGTAATATCCAAGAAAATCAACATTATGGAAAGAAAGTTTACCTGCAGCGCCATAGAGGGCGAATTCTTTGGTGGAACTAAGATCTCCGTAAAGTCCAAAAGTCCTATCCACAAGTCTATCTCTACCCTCATCAGTGTTATCCATAATTAATCCTTGATTCAATGTGAGTCTATAGTGTCCAACAATGAGTTTTTTAAGAGTAAGGCTGGATATTATTCTCTGCTTTTCAAGTCCTACAAAGTATTTAAGATCAGGAGAATCTGGGTAGTATGGGGTCCTTTGAAAACTGAATCCCCATCTGACTTTTCCCCAGAATACAGAGTTCATTTTAAATTTTGTATAGAGTGATGGAGTTAACCTGTCAGCCTCTTCCTTCTCCGTTGAAAGTTGTTCATAAAGCCACAGACTATCTTCCTGAGTCCAGCCGGCGGACCTCAGGTTAGACCACAAGGAAGAGGTAGTATCAGGTACGCCAAGTTCACCCAGCCTCTCCTCTACCTGTGTCTGTTCCTCCTGAAAAAGTTCAGAGTAATAAGCAAGTCTCAAGTTTGCCCATCCTGCCACGTCTTTGGGTTTTACTGTCCTGAAACTGATGAAAGGAAGTAAATTTCGGTATGCATAGTAGGACATACCAGGGGTCCTTCTCAGATGGGATGCATATCTGAAACCCAGCATCTTTGCCCTCTTCACTATCTGGACAGCATCAATCAGGGACACACCATAAATGGAATAGAGCTCATCCACCTCCGCCTTGTTAATATTTATTGGATTTGCTAGAAGGGATATCCATTCATCGTAAGCACTTTCCCTCAAACTTTGTTCTTCCCGTGCTGTCTCCCTTACCCTCTGTGCATAATAGGAAAAATTCCTGCCCTGCACCAGCGGAACAACCTTCACCAGCTTCTTGATTTTTAGGAAGTCTTCCGGCGATATAAAGGGCAATGTGGAAATCTCATAAACATTTTGAAACGGGCCATGGGATTCTATATATTCATACAATTTAACAATCTTCGTCGAATCTAAGGGAAGGCTTCTAAGAAGTTCATCCAGCGAAGCTCTATTTAAATCAACCTTTGACTGTAATAACAGGCTCAGTAATATAAGCTTCAGCACTCATTACCTCCTGTAGAGGATTCCAAATGAATGAGAAAGAGGCAGACCTTCTGTGGATATAACTGCATAATCGAAGTGAAAACCAGCCTTATGAATGCCTATTCCAAAACTAAATTTTTTCAAATCTTCCTCACTATAGATACCACCTCTGAGGATAAGCAACCCTTTGAACAGAGATATCTGCTCTCCCAAGGCTACTCCTGGTCCGTAATCGGGGCTCATATGGAAGGTAAGAGAAGTGCTGGAAAAATCACCTGAATGCATAGATATACCCGCGTCAAGATAAGATGGGAGTTTATCTCCTCTAATTCGAGAAAGCGTTATGTTGCGATAAAAAGCTCCCACCCTGAAAACTTTTGTTATATTAGCAAGGATCCCTACATCTGCCCCAAAAGAATAACTTGTTCCAAAACGCGGGTCCTGGAATTTATAGAGATTTAAATTCAAGCCGGCAAGGAGATTACTACTAAGAGGATATCCACCAGAGAGAGAGTAAAGTCCTTCATCATATTTACCTTCGTAGTCACCTTCCAGCATGGCACCTTTTTCTTCAATTCCGATTCCTATATTTCCATATTTTACATAGAGACCATAAGAGGCAAATCTTTCCCCCAGTCCACCATACAGGATACGGTAATATGTGAGTGCTTCCATCTTATCACCTAAAGAAAGACCAGCTGGATTGAAGGGAATGGCCCCAGCACCATGAGCCATTGCTACATAACTCAATGAGAGTGCCTGGGCCACTGGAGTACCTCCCATATTTTCATGGGAGGCTTCCAGGAAAGAAACCATAATCAAAATAAATATTATTTTCTTCATAAGAGTTTCTCCATGGCCCTGAACCTCTCCTCGTAGAGAGGAAATACCTTTGCTAGCTCTTCAACTTCTCCTTTAACCTGATTGAGTACTTTTTCATCCTCTGGGGAACGTAACACTCTGGCTATTAATTTTCCTATTCTTTTCATCTCTTCTTCTTTCATGCCCCTGGTAGTAACAGCAGGGGTACCGATTCTAATACCACTTGTCACAGTTGGTTTTTGGGGATCAAAGGGTATAGTATTTTTGTTAACAGTAATACCTGCTTTTTCCAGTGCCTTTTCTGCAACGTCTCCGGTAAGATTGAAAGGTCTCAAATCCACCAGCATTAGATGATTATCGGTCCCACCTGTTACAAGTCTTAGACCCTCCTCCATAAGAGATTCGGCAAGGGCCTTGGCATTCTTAACAATCTGCCTTTGGTATTCTCTAAATTCCTCAGTAAGAGCTTCTTTCAAGGCAACAGCTTTTGCAGCAATAACATGCATTAGCGGACCACCTTGCGCCCCCGGAAAAACAGCCTTATCGAGTTTTTTAGCATGTTCTTCTTTACACATAATAATTCCACCTCTTGGCCCTCTCAAAGTCTTGTGTGTAGTAGTGGTGACGAAATCAGCGTAAGGTATTGGAGAGGGATGAACTCCAGCAGCTACTAGACCAGCAATATGCGCAATATCTGCCATGAAATAAGCTCCTACTTCATCTGCAATTTCTTTAAATTTATCCCATTCAATAATCCGCGGATATGCAGAATAACCTGCAACAATGATATTGGGCTCATGCTCTTTTGCAAGTTCCCTGATCAAGTCAAAGTCCAGCCTCTCTGTCTCCTTGTTGACGGTATAATGAACCACATTGTAGATCTTCCCGGAGAAGGAAACCTTATGCCCATGTGAAAGATGTCCTCCATGAGACAGCTTCATGGACAGGATTGTATCCCCAGGCTTTAATGTTGCAAAGTAAACAGCCATATTCGCCTGTACACCTGAATGGGGCTGAACATTAGCATGTTCTGCCCCGAAAAGCTTTTTGGCCCTCTCGATGGCAAGACGTTCTGCAATATCCACATATTCGCAGCCACCGTAATATCTTGCTCCTGGATATCCTTCTGCATATTTATTGGTCATAACATTACCCATTGCTTCCATAACAGCATCAGATGTAAAGTTCTCGGAGGCAATCAGCTCAAGTCCTTCTCTTTCTCGTCTCAATTCTTTATAGATGGCTTCAAAAACTTCAGGATCTGTTTTCCGCAGATTCTCAAACATTTCTTCCTCCTTTTTCCTCAACCATCTTTACAAAAAACTCGTGAATGGAATTATCCTCGTCTACCAATTCAGGATGGAAGGTCATGGCAAGGATATTCCCCTGCCTTACAAGTACAGGATCAGATTCATACCATCCCAGTTCTTCCACACTTTTACCAACCTCTATTATTTTAGGAGCCCGGATAAAGATTCCGGTGATGGTTTTCTCTACATCATTAATCTTTAACCTTACAGGGCCTTCAAAGGATTCCCTCTGACGTCCATATGCATTTCTTTGAAGTTTTACATCAAGAAGCCCGAGACTTTTAACTTCAGGCTCATCTTTATCGAACTTTTTGGCCAGTATTATAATACCAGCACAGGTGGCCAGTACAGGCATACCTTCTTCAATACGTTTTTTAAGGGATTCTCTTAATCCATATCTTTCGAGAATTTTACTTATGGTGGTACTTTCCCCTCCGGGAAGAACAAGGCCGTCAACTCTCTTAAGTTCCTCCTCTGTTTTAACCAACAAAGGCGAAATACCGATCATGCGCAATTTCCGATGATGAAGATCCATATCTCCCTGGATAGCGAGTATACCTATTCTCATTACCACCCCCTGGTCTGGAGCAGTTCTTCCTCTTTCATCTTAGAAACATCAAGTCCTCTCATAGCTTCTCCAAGGCCTTTAGAGATTCTGGCCAGCACTCTGGGATTATCGTAATAGGCAACTGCTTCTACAATGGCTCTTGCCATCTTCCTTGGATCACTGGATTTAAATATTCCACTCCCCACAAAGACTGACTCGGCTCCCAGCTGCATCATAAGAGCAGCATCTGCAGGTGTAGCAATTCCACCTGCAGCAAAGTTTGGCACAGGTAATTTTCCATGATCATGTACATATTTCACCAGTTCAAGAGGTGCACCGAGAGCTTTTGCTTCCTTCATGAGTTCCTCTTCTCTCAGTGTTGTAATTCTCTTTATTTGACTCATAATTTTCCTCATATGTCTAACTGCTTCTACCACATTTCCCGTCCCTGCTTCCCCTTTTGTTCGAATCATGGCAGCACCCTCAGCTATTCTCCTTAATGCCTCACCGAGGTCCCTGGCTCCACATACAAAAGGTACCTTGAAGGGATGCTTATCTATATGATGTTCCTCATCAGCAGGTGTTAATACTTCACTCTCATCGATAAAGTCAACGCCCAGTTCTTCTAATATTTGGGCCTCTACAAAATGTCCAATCCTGACCTTGGCCATAACCGGAATTGTAACAGCCTCCATAATCTCAATGACCTTTTCTGGGTCAGCCATCCTGGCCACTCCACCCTCTTTTCTAATATCAGCAGGCACTCTTTCAAGGGCCATAACTGCTACAGCTCCCGCCTCTTCAGCGATTTTTGCCTGCTCCGCATTTGTAACATCCATAATAACTCCACCCTTGAGCATCTCGGCAAGGCCAACCTTTAATCTGTATGTTCCTGTCAATATTGACATTTTTCTCACCTCCCTGTGGAAGAATAGGATAGTATTTACTAAAAAATGCGTAGTGTCAAGATAAATCTATATATCCAAAGGCGTTTTCTATATGCTCGATACGCCTGTTTTTACCATTACCTATTATACCAATTACGTCAAATCTGCATACTGCATTTCCCCTTTTCATAAGATAATATCTTGCAGCCTTTAAAATTCTTTCCAGCTTTCTTCTACCGATACTTTCTATGGGATTAAACAGACCTTTTTGCAGACTCCTCACTTCTACAAATATCAGAATCCCGTCCTTTTCCGCGATGATATCTATCTCTCCTCTCCGCGTCCGAAAATTTCTCTCAATAATACGGTAGTTTTTCCTTTTTAGATATTCACAGGCGACATCTTCTGATTCTTTTCCCTTATCCTTAGAATTCCTGACGTTCAATTTCTTCCGGTGGAACATACTTATACCAATCTGGTCTTGTGGGTTCTTCCTTTATGCTGGAATACACCAGCTCATATTCGCCGGTGCCCTTGACATCCACAAATACAAATTCCATGCCCCCTTTGGAGTAGTAATACCAGTGTTCTCTGTTCCTGCTCTCCAATCTGAAGGTTTCTCTTCTTCTCTCATCAGGGGGTCCATATTTTATATAGATTCTGCCCATATCTGTATATCTTCCCAGTTTTCCACCATAGGAAAAATTTTCATCAGCATATTTCACCCTAGAAGCAAATTCTATAAAATATTCGTTAATTGGTGTCTCCGGTGTAGGATCCTTCTTTTTCCAGAATTTTTTGAGGAAAATGGCTTTACCCTCCTCGCTGAGACTCCTGAATTCCTTAATTTCTTGAGAGGTAGCAATATAATCTATGAAGTAGTAGTAGGACGCAAGGCGCGATATTTCCTGAGCCTGTTCTGTGTAATAATAGAATTTGGATTCTTTCACGGCTTTTTCTTTAGTACTCATATCCGTAACTTCTACATGCAGAATATAATTTCCAGGTGCAAGATCACCAATTATTATGCCATCTCTGATTACATGTAGCTCATTCTTAAATCTTATAAAAGGTTTAGAGGCCTTTACCACCTCGCCCCTTTCATTCAAAACAGCATATTGTACTATATATCTCTCAGTATCTGGCACCAGATGGTATATTTCAATGTAAAAATAAAGTGTATCTTTCAGGGCACTGTATGTCCTCACTGGGTTCGGAATCTGTACAAGTCCAAATTTCTGGAAAATCTTATCCTGACCCGGATAAATGGAATAGAGAAATTCTATGTCGGAGAGCTTGAGGGTGGGGGACCTTTTTAAAGTTTTTACTTTAACTTCTGCTTCTCCTTTACGTCCAGAATTCAAATCACTAAGCTCCATGTGAACAGTATAGATCCCTTCTGGC
>QNDO01000027.1 GCA_003644895.1 Candidatus Hydrothermota bacterium
GGAAAGGTCCGGGTCCTCAGCATGGGAAATAATGACCGTATGGAATATTTTTGAATACTCCAGAGCCCTTCTCATGATGCTGGAATTCTTAACCCAGTCTCCGTCATCAGAAAAAGCAATGGCTCCCCCTTCTCTCATATCTCCTATTTCTGCCAGTTCCCTCCCCTCTCTGCCCTTGGTTATAGCCCCCACAGGAAAAACCTCGGATTTTTTCTCTTCCTTGGACCTTCTGATTACAAATTCAACAAGCCCCCTTGAATCAATAGGAGGTTTTGTGTTTGGCATGGCCAGTACAGTTGTGAAGCCACCATGGAGTGCAGCATTTGAGCCTGTGGAGATATCTTCTTTGTATTCTTCTCCAGGTTCTCTGAGATGGGTATGCATGTCTATGAACCCTGGAAATACATATTTGCCGGTACAATCTATAACTCTAGCATTCTCTACTTTTAAATTTCTGTTCACTTCCCTGATTTTTCCATCTTCCACAAGGATATCCAAAACTCCGTCTTTCCCAGAGCCGGGATCCACAATATGACCATTTTTGATGAGTATTCTATTCATGGATCTTTTCTCCTCTTATGAAAAGATAAAGAACAGCCATTCTGATGGCAACTCCATTGGTAACCTGGTCAAGGATCAGAGAGTCTCTTTCTTCCTGTAATTCATAATCAAGCTCCACTCCCCAGTTCACTGGCCCTGGATGCATGATAACAGCATTTTCCTGTGCTTTTTTCAATCGGCTTCTGGTTATTCCAAAGAATTTACGATACTCCCTTATCGAAGGGAAGTAGGCTTCTTCCAATCTCTCTCGCTGAATCCTGAGTCCCATGATCACATCTTTACCCTCTATGGCTTCATCAATATTATAGGATATTTCCACTCCAAGTTCCCTGAATTCTTCTGGAACTATTGTGGGTGGACCACAAAGGGTTACCTTCGCCCCCAGTTTTGTGAGACCAAAAATATTTGAACGAGCAACCCTTGAGTGAAGGATATCACCTACAATCAGCACATTGAGACCCTCAATACGGCCAAATCTCTGCCTCATGGTCAGCATATCCAGAAGTGCTTGGGTGGGGTGTTCGTGCATACCATCTCCTGCATTTATTACTGCTGCATCAGTATGGGCGGCAAGAAAGTGTGGGGCACCAGACGCCCAGTGTCTGACAATAAATGCGTCGGCCTTCATTGCGTCAAGGTTTTTGAGAGTGTCAAGAAGAGTTTCTCCTTTCTGAACTGCAGAACCTTTAGTAGAGACGCTTACTGTATCTGCTGAGAGTCTTTTGGCAGCCAAGTCAAACGATGATTGGGTTCTGGTAGATGGTTCAAAAAAAAGGTTCACTATTGTTTTACCACGAAGTGTGGGAACCTTCTTGATAGGGCGTTCCAAAATCTCTTTCATTGAATCTGCGGTATCGAGGATAAGGTTTATCTCGTCCTTATCCAGGTACTCTAAACCCAGTAAATCTTTGTGTTTTATTTGTTTTTCCATATCGAATGATAATTATAAAGGATTTATACAATACGGCAAAGTTAAAAATATATTACAAATTCGTATGGGTGAGGTCTCAATTCTACCTCTCTTAATTCCCTTTGCTTAAGGGTAATCCACTTTGTTAGAACTCTCTCGGTAAACACACTATCTTTAGTTAGATAAGAATTATCTTTCTTTAATTCTTCAAGGGCCTCCTCCAGGTTGTGGGGGAGATATTCAAATTTGTTGCTAGATGGGTCAAGGGCTTCCCCTACAGGGTCTCCAGGGTCTATTTTGTTTTCTACACCGTCAATACCCGCCATAATAATTGCAGCCATACCGAGGTATGTGTTCATGGTAGCATCAGGTGGTCTGTACTCTATGTCTATATCTTTGCCTTTGGCATAACCAGGTATTCTAATTGCACTTGTACGATTTGCTATTGAATATGTGATGGCACAGGGTGCCTCAAAACCTGAAAAAAGACGTTTATATGAATTTGTGGAGGGATTTGTAAATGCACTGAGGGACCTTGCATGTTTCAAAATTCCTCCCATAAAGTAAAGTGCAGTTTCACTTAGTCCGCTTAAATGATCTTCGTTGTAAAAAATAGATGTTCCATTTTTAATAAGATACATGTGGAAATGGAGCCCGTTACCTGGCTCATTGTAAATAGGCTTGGGCATGTAAGTAAGCATAAATCCATCCTGGCGAGCAATTTCTTTCAATAAATATTTGGCTGTTTCAAGATGGTCTGCAATTTTTAAAGCGGGAGCAAAAGCCAGTTCTATTTCGTGTTGTCCCAATCCCCCAACCTCGTGATGATGGTATTTAACTTTAATGCCTGCTTCCTGAAGCGATTTTACCATAAATGTTCTCAATTCAAATAATCTGTCATAGGGTTCTGCGGCATGGTAGTATGATTTGATTCTTTTACTTTCCATAAAATCCATGAAGAAATAAGAATCATCAAATTCCGCATCTTCGAAAATGTAGAATTCCAGCTCCGGAAGCATATAGATATCATCAGCGATCTCCTTTTTTCTTAGATATTCCACAGCCTTGTACAGTATATATCTCGGATAGTCCTCATACTTGTGATCCTCTCCCGAGAGGTAGATATCTCCATAGACAGAAAGGACATTGGATCTCAAAGGGTCGATAAAAAACGTATCCAGGTCGGGCTTCAACCTCATATCACTGAATTCCACGGTCTTGAACCCGGGTACGCTGGAACCATCAACACCGACTCCCTTTTCGACAACTTTTTTGAAATACTCTGGATCAACTGTGACGTGCCTCAATTTTCCGCTCAGGTCCACATATTTTATATCCACCACATCTATATCTTTCTCCTTTATAATCCTTTCTATCTCTTTAAATTCCATTTTTTTCCTCCCCTGGGTTACAGCTTAATACCTCCCTCACAACCTGTGAGTTCGACCTGAAAAATACGATTTACCTTCTGACCGAGAAATCTCTCTATAAGTTCCTTATAATGGGGCGGAACATCTGTAAGGTGGATGCTTAACTCCCCTCCTGTGTTATTCAAGAGGTTATTTTTTTCAAGGAAACTCCTTACAGTTTTTGCAATCTCAACAGCAGGATCCACTAGGGTCACATCACTGCCCATGAAGCCCTTAATAGCTTTTTTCAGAAGAGGATAGTGAGTACAGCCTAGAATAAGGGCATCTATCTTTCCTTTTAAATCATGGAGATATAAACTTATTACGTCATTGGCGATCTTTCCTTGGGTTATTCCCTCCTCAGCCAGAGGTACAAAAAGTGGGCAGGGTTTTGTGTAAACTTTTAAATCTTCTTTGGCATTAAGAAGAGCCTTTTCATGGGCGCCACTTTTAATGGTAGCTATGGTGCCAATGACTCCTATATTCCCGGATTTTGTCACTCTCAGGGCTTCTTTCACTCCTGGGTCCACCACACCAAAAATTGGAATTTCAGGAAAGGTTTCTTTCAGAAAATTCAGGGCCACACTGGACACTGTATTACAAGCAATAACAATCAATTTAACCCTGTATTTTAAAAGAAACATTACATCTTCAACGGCAAATTTTTTAATTGTTTTTTCTGATTTTGTACCATAGGGTACCCTTGCGGTGTCCCCCAGGTACACTATATCTTCTTCTGGAAGTGTCTTTTTTATTTCCCTTACCACTGTAAGACCGCCTACGCCGGAATCAAAAACTCCTATCGGCCTTTTAGAATTTTCCCCTTTCATATCTCACCTTAAATTTCACTATTCCTTCCTTTATTCCTTCAGCTACTCTATCAAGAAATTTTTCATCACGCAGTAACTTTCTTTCACTCTTGTTTGATAAAAATGCAGTCTCTATTAGAACAGAGGGAGCATAAACACCCCTTAATACATAAAAGCCCGCTTGCTTTACTCCTCTGTCAATCCTCTTGGTTCTTCTAACCATGGATTCTTGAATGAAAAAGGCAAGATCCTGCGATTCTTTTAAGAATTCATACTGAGCCATATCGCCCAGAATCATCTTGAGAATATCCATGGTATCCTGGTCTTCTTCTATTTCATATTTAATAACGGAGTTTTCAAATGCAGCCACGGCCCTTTCCCATTTGGTTCTTGCCTGTGATAGAAAGTAAGTCTCTATTCCTCTGGCTCTCGCCCCTTTGGAATAATTACAGTGAAGGGAGATGAAGAGATCACATTTTACCTTATTGGCAAATTCCGCCCTTTTCATCAAAGGTACAAATACATCCCTATCCCGTGTGAGGTAAACTTTAAACCCTGCTTTTTCCAGTTTTTTCTTTAACTTTTTAGCAATTTTCAGAACTATATCCTTTTCCTTTACCCCATGGGCTATAGCCCCCGGATCTTTTCCCCCATGCCCCGGATCAATAACTATAACATGGATTTTCCTCTGATATTTTTCCTCTGCTACTTCTTTCACCGAAAAGATCAATAAAATGGAACCGGGTTTTTCCTCAACTTTGTACTCCACATAAGGATTCAACTCAACTGTTATCCTTGCTCCTGAGGATGTGTGTCTGGTTACTATTCTTCTAACAGCTTTTCCAGCACCACGCTTAGTAGCAAGACCACTGTAGAACCCCCTATTTATGATGAGAATAAGATTATCTCCTTTTTTCTCCAGTTCTGGCTTCAAGTCGATATTGTATCTGAGATAAAGAGTATCACCCTTCAGTCGTATTTCTTTAATACTCGAAGGATATCTGGATAGAATGAATCTTTTTTTGGCAAAGTCCCAGTAATACGTATATTCTGGATCCATCTGTGAGAGTATATAAGCCCAGGTTTCCGCATCAAGATAAATTTCTGAATCTTCAAAGAGTACATTTTCAAGAGTTAGTTTTTTACCAGAAACAAGACATTGTTTTGTTTCAGTAAAGATTGTTGTTCTGTTATTTTTATAAAAGAGTTCAATTTTATTATCAAAACGTGAGATCTGTCCCTCTGCAAGGGAAGCAATCTCCGTAACAGAAATGTAGTCAATTCCTATATTTGTTGTGTAGTGGGGAGAGATTGTTTTAAAACCTAAAAGGAAGACAAATAGAACCTTTATCATAGTGCATTTATTTTAACTCATTGTTAATGAATATACAAAAAGAACCTTTCTATGTATTCAGGCTCAAAGAATTTAAAAATGATGGGGCCTGGGGGTATCTGGTAGAGGTATATTCTGTAATAAAATCTCTGGTATTCACACAATTGTGATTGATTTTTATACTGATTTTCAAGCAGGCT
Organism: Candidatus Hydrothermota bacterium; assembly: GCA_003644895.1. Lineage (GTDB taxonomy): Bacteria > Hydrothermota > Hydrothermia > UBA1063 > UBA1063 > B29-G16. Next base: position 5,223 of record QNDO01000027.1, read on the forward strand.
TTAAAATATTTATTATAAAAAAAGATGGACCTTTTGGTTATAAATATTCTGTATCTGATAATTTTCGCTCTCATAATTGGTTATGTGGTCAGATTTATTCCCGATAATATTTTAAATCCTTATAATTTCTTATTCAGAGAACGTAAATGGGAACGAGAAGGAAGGCTGTATGACAGGGTTTTTCGTGTTAAAAGCTGGAAAAAATATCTTCCCGAAGGGGGCGAATTCTACAAAGTAAATGCTTTCAATAAAAAATATCTGAGTTCTACTGATCCGGAATATCTTAAACGGTTTGCTATAGAGACTGCAAGGGCTGAGCTCACTCACATACTTCTGGTATTGCTTTTCTTACCCTCAATTTTCTGGAATACACTCCAAAACGTTTTTTACATATTCATCTTCACTTTTTCTGTAAATTTACCCTTTATCATTGTGCAGAGATACAATAGAATCCGGTTTTTAAGAATACTGGAAGAGATGGGTTATCCTATTTCAGATACATTTCGTAGATAAAACGTGATGGTTCCTGGTAATAACCAAAACGCCTTTTGGGATAGGTAATATAAAGTCTATCCAGTGCCCTTGTAATGGCAACATAGCAGAGTCTTCTTTCCTCCTCTAGCTCCTCTTTTCTTGCTTGAGATTTAAGAAGCGGAAAAACTCCCTCTACCATCCCTACAAGAAACACCACTGGAAATTCAAGTCCCTTGGCTGAATGAACTGTCATAAGTTTCACTCCGTTCCACTCCCTCTGTTGAGTACCCAGTTCCTGCATAAGAGAAACCTGCGTCAGCACCTCTTGAATGCTTCCCTTTTCAAAATCCTGAAGAACACCAAGAAACTCTTCTATATTTTCCTTCTCCTGAAGGAGGGCCGTGGAGTCTGGATTTTCGAGGATTTTATAATAATCAGTATACTGGAAGAGTTCCTCCAGCAATGATATGGGGGATCTGTATGAGAAACCCTCTTCTCTTTTATCTTTGAGAAAGTTCCTCAAATCCTCCAGTCTTTTTGTCTCATTTTCATCTAGAAGCTGAGAAAAGGTGAAATCTCTCTTTCTTTCATAAAATTTTGTGGCTGCTTTTGCCTTTTTGTCATTAAATCTTAAGAATTTTCTTAAAATAAGTGCCATGTCTTCCCTTGATTCGATCCCCAGCAGGAACTTAAAATACGCTGTACAGGCACGAATTTCGTCCAGGTCATAAAATCCTCCTCCCTCGAGTATGTTGTAAGGTATCCTCCTTTTGTGTAAAACCTCCTCAAATGGACGGGATTTTGATCTTATCCTGTAAAGAATTGCAAAATCTTCGTAATTCAAACCTTCAGAATGGAGTTCTTCAATTCTATCTGCAACGTATTCTGCTTCTCCCTGCTCAGTGGATGCTGCATAAAGGAACACACTCTGTTCATTTTTCTTTCTTCGGGAGATGACAATTTTTTCATCCCTTTTTGAATTATGTCTGATGAGATTTTGAGCTATGTTCATTATTTCTTCCGGCACTCTGAAATTAACAGTGAGTCTTATCTCGATTATTTCTTCTGGCTCCAAATAAGAGCGGAGCTTCCTCAGATATTCTGTGGATGCCCCTCTAAAGGCATAAATTGCTTGATCATCATCTCCTGTGACAAAGAGATGTGTCTCCTCTGTAAGTAATAGTTTTAGGAATTCAAACTGGGCAAAGTTGACATCCTGGAATTCATCTACAAAAACATATTTGAATCTACTGGTGAAATGTTCTCTCAGGTCAGAATGTTCTTTAAGAAGCTCCACTGCATAGTAAATAAGGTCATCGTAGTCCAAAAGTCCTCTTTTTTTTAATTCCTGCTGATATTCTCGGTAAACCCTGCCGATGAATTTTTCCCATTTGCTCTTGGCAAGTTTGAGATAATCCTCGGGTGAAGTAAGTCTCCCTTTGGCGATGCTGATAGCCTTTTCAATCCCTTTTGCCCTGGATTCACTACCTGCAATTCTCTTAATTAAGTTTATCTTGTCATCCTGAGATATCAATGTGAATTCTTCTGGAATGGAGAGTCTCTCATGACCAGAAGCTACTATCTTCATGGTTATACTATGGTATGTACCACACCATAGATTTCTGAGGATTTCCTCCCTAAGATGTTTTTTGAGGATATTTTTAATATGCTGAACCCCCTTGCCTGTAAATGTAAGAATGAGGATATTGTCAGGGTCTATCCCCTTCTCCCTGAGAAGATATGCTACCCTGTAAGCTAAGGTGGTGGTCTTCCCGGTACCGGCACCTCCCAGTACCAGGATCTTTTTATCCTCCAAGGTTGCAGCAAAACGCTGCTCATCGGTCAATTCATCCAAAAGGCTGGAAACTCTACTAATTTTTATAGGTTTGAAGGGGATCTCCTTTGCGCGGAGGATGTTTTCTATCTCCTTTAGCATCTCTCCTGCGGTGCGGTATCTCTTCAGGGGGTCCTTATTAAGCGCCTTCTTGAGGAATTGATTAACTTCAAATCCCACAAGGTGAATCTTGGAGAGTTTCGCTCTCATCACTTTGTTTCTCAGCCCTTCAAGGGTATCATCAATGAAGGGCGGTCTTCCTGAGAGCATTTCATAAATAATAGCAGCCACACTGTAAAGATCGGATTCCTTTGTAATCTGACCCCTCCACGCTTCTGGCGCCATATAAAGTGGGGTTCCCACGGTTGAAATTGATTGTATACTTTGCTGGATTATTCTAGCAAGACCAAAATCTGTAATTTTAATCTTATTTTCAGGTGTAATCAGTATATTTTCAGGTTTGATATCCCTGTGGAGTATTCCCCTTGAATGGGCATACTGAAGTCCCAAGAGTATCTCTCGGGCATAATAAAAAGTATCTTCTAAGGAGAAGGGGGCTTCCTTTTCAATTTTTTCTCTTAATGAAATACCTTCCACATACTCCATTGCTAGAACTATCTTGTCCTCAATAATATCAGCAGAATAAAATCTCACTATATTGGGATGATCCAATGATGCAAGAAACTGAGCTTCCCTCAAAAGGAGTTCTTTGCCTTTCCCTTTTCCACGAGCTATTTTGATTGCGAATCTTTTGTTTATAAGGGTATCAAGAGCCAGATATACATCGCCAAACTGTCCGCTTCCCAGCCATTTAATTATTTTATACTTACCGAAGGTTTCTCTTATCATCTAAAGAAAGGAAGGGATTTTATGAATCTTTTAACTTTCTCCATGAAGGGTTCCTTGACCTCAGGTGTTCCTGCCCTCAGAATGGCATGAATCCTCTTTTTATCAGCGTACTCTTCAAACATTTCTATGAGTGTTTTTATCTTCTCCTTCTCAAAGGGGTCTATCTTAACACTCATATTTAAAATCAGGGAGGAGATTTTAAAAATGTTTTCCTCCACATGGAGGATGGGCAAATCCTTGTCCTGAAAAAAATCGAGGATGGAAGAAGGAGGACGATTTCCAGTAAGGAGGATGCCAGTAGGATTCAATCTATCACGTTCAAGGAGTGCAAGCAAAGCAAGGAGAATGTCTGACCTGTCACCTGATGTGACTATAAATACATCGTCCTGATGGTTTGTCAGTTCCTCTATGAATATATGGGCTTCATTAAGTCCGATTATCACCTCTCCCATCTTCCTTTCTGCAAATTCAGCTCCCCTTAGGAATTCAGCTCCTATTTCATCCTTGAGCAGTTGAATTGATGGCATAGAAAGTATGGGACGGTATGGAAAGGCACCACAAAATCTGATTTTTTCCTTTTTGAAGTAATTCCTGAGTATCTTCACTGTGGAGTCTAATTTTGCCTCCTTGACCTTATTGACAAAAACCCCGGAGATTTTCACACCTTCTCTTTCAAATAAGGCTCTATTCAGATTAAAGGAATCTATTGTACTTCCGATTCCCCCTTCTACAATGAACAATACCCGTGCATTTAATTCTCTGGCTATCCGCGAATTTGGGAGACCAAAGATAGAACCTACCCCTGTATGCCCCGTACCTTCAATCACAACCACATCTGAATCTTTCCAGAGTTCAAGGAAAGCCTTTTTAATTTCAGGTAGAGGACTTTCCAATTCTCCGGTGATGAATTTTTTAGTGATTCCTCTTTCCACAATAAAGGGACTCATGAGAGAAAGGTCAAAATCCAGATTAAAGGTCTGGCTTATGAGAAGCACATCTTCTGATATTTTTTTGCCGTCAATGGTTTTATATCTCTGCCCCATAGGTTTCATAAATGCAACTTTATATCCCTGTTCCCTCAAATAGCCAATAAGCCCTATGGAGAGGGATGTTTTCCCTACATTTTTACCTGTAGATGCAATGTATATAGCTGTCTTTGCCACGGAGATATGATAATATTTACATGCAACATAGTCAAATGATCACAGGAACTTGACAATACTCTCAAAAATTTATATAATGAAAGTTTGAAATGGTTTTACAAAAATTTGATGTTATTATAATAGGGGCAGGTGTAGTTGGTGCTGCCATAGCAAGGGAACTCTCAAGATATGAATTAAAAGTCGCCCTTCTCGAGAAAAACCCTGATGTATCCTTCGGCACCACCAAGGCGAACAGTGGCGTTATCCACGCTGGATATGATCCCCATCCTGAGAAAATAATGGCCAGGTTGAATGTTAAGGGTACTGCCTTGTATCCCAATCTGTGTGAGGAACTTGATGTTCCTTTTAAAAATACAGGTTCTCTGGTAATTGCCTTTCCGGGAGAGGAAAAAGCTCTTGATGAACTTCTTGAACGTGGAAAGAAGAATGGAGTTCCAGGTCTTAAAATCATTGGAAAAGATGAACTCTTGCGCCTAGAACCTAAAATAAATAAAAATGCATCCAGGGCTCTTTATGCACCAACAGCGGGTATAATTTCTCCCTATGAGCTAACCATAGCCCTTGTTGAGAATGCTGTTATGAATGGTGTCGAACTTTACCTAAATACAGAAACCACAGATATAGAAGTAGAGAAAGGTAAGGCCAAAGCTGTTGTAACCACGAAGGGTAGATTTTATGCTGACTACATAATAAATGCTGCGGGTCTTTTCGCAGATGAGATTTCAAAAATGGCGGGGATAGACTACTTTAAGATAACACCAAGAAAGGGCGAGTATCTACTTTTTGATAAAAAGATAAAGCTTGTTTCAAGACCCTGTTTCCCTATACCTACAGAGATTACAAAGGGCATACTGGTTAACATTACTGTGGAAGGGAATCCTCTTATAGGTCCCAATGCCCAGGATGTGGAGCTTAAGGATGACATTGCCACCACCCGGGAGGGGCTTCAGGAAGTTATAAAAGGTGCACGTAAACTGGTTCCAGAAATTCCAATGAAATATGTGATAAGGAATTTTGCAGGTTTGAGAGCCATTCCATCCACCGGGGATTTTATCATAGAGGCGTATAAGGAAGTGAAGGGGTTTATAAATGTAGCCGGAATTTGCTCACCGGGACTTAGTGCAGCACCAGCAATTGCACTGGAAGTTGTGGAAATTCTTAAGAACGAAGGCCTTAAATTAAAGGAAAAGAGAGATTTCAATCCCCGGAGAAAGAAAAGAATTAGATTTCGGGAATTACCCGATAAAGAGAAGGAAAGGCTCATTAAGGAGGATCCACGGTACGGTCACATAATTTGTAGATGTGAGACCGTAACTGAGAGAGAAGTTATAGATGCAATAAGAGAGGGTGCAACCACAGTGGACGGAATAAAATTCAGAACAAGGGCTGGTATGGGCAGGTGTCAAGGGGGATTCTGTCTTCCCAGAATAATTCTTCTCCTTGCAAGGGAACTTGGTATTGAACCCGTGAAGATCACCAAGTACGGGGGTGCATCGGTAATTACGCCACTCAGGGTTAAGGAAATTTTACTTCAAAGGAAGGCATGAGTATGGAATATGTAGATGTTGCAGTTATAGGCGGAGGGCCTGCAGGAATGGCTGCAGCTGTTGCTGCAAAGGAAAATGGAGCTGAAAGGGTTATGATAATAGAACGAGATAGAGGACTCGGGGGAATACTGCAGCAATGTATCCATCCAGGTTTTGGACTTCATTATTTCAAAGAGGAACTTACAGGCCCAGAATATGCAGAGAGATTTATTAGAAAGGTGGAAGAGCTTGGAATAGAAACCAAACTGGACACCATGGTCCTGGACATAGACAAAAGCAGAAAAATACACTATGTAAATCCTGAGGAAGGAGTGGGATATCTGGAAGCAGGAGCAGTAGTACTAGCCATGGGATGCAGGGAGAGAACCAGAGGTGCCATAAATATTCCCGGGACCAGACCTGCAGGAATATTTACAGCTGGAACTGCTCAACGTCTTATAAATATGGATGGATTAATACCTGGAAGGAAGCTTGTGATACTCGGTTCGGGAGATGTGGGCTTAATAATGGCGAGAAGATTTACACTGGAGGGAGCAGAAGTCAAAGCAGTTGTGGAGATAATGCCCTATCCCAATGGCCTCGCAAGGAATATTATGCAGTGTCTCATAGATTTTGATATTCCGCTTCTGCTTTCTCACACTGTAACAAGGATATTTGGAAAGGAAAGAGTGGAGGGAGTGGAGATCTCACAGGTTGATGAAAACTTTAATCCTATACCCGGAACAGAAGAGTATATAGAGTGTGATACGCTTTTATTATCGGTGGGTCTAATTCCTGAAAATGAGCTTTCGGAAAAAGCCGGTGTTGAACTTGATCCAGTGACCAATGGACCTGTTGTTGACGAGTTTCGACAGACTTCCCTGGAAGGCATATTTGCAGCAGGGAATGTTCTGCAGGTCCATGATCTTGTGGATGATGTCTCTAAGGAGGCGGAGATTGCTGGCAGAAGTGCATCACTTTATGCTAAGGGAGAACTGCGTGCTAGGGAAATATTGATGAAGGCAATTCCAGGGGAAAATGTACGTTATGTGGTTCCTCAGGTCTTGAGAAGAGGTGATGGACATGTGGAATTTTTTATGAGGGTTACAAAGCCCATGGA
>QNDO01000028.1 GCA_003644895.1 Candidatus Hydrothermota bacterium
AAATGGCATTAAATACAACAGCGCCACCATCTCTCCAGATATTGAAGGAGTAATTAAGATTCTGTTTCACCCGTGGAAAACATGGCTGTTCACGGCTGGAATGAAATATAGAGAAAACTTTTATCCTTCTTTTGGGATAGAATACAGTATAGACAGCCTCTTATTTTTCCGTCTTGGATACTACCATGATGTAACTGTTTCACGATATAAAAGGCTAAGGGCAGGTATCGGTGTAAATTTAGAAAATTATAGTGTCAATTATGCTCTTGTTCCACGGGGAGAATTAGGATATTCACATCTGGTAACGCTTTTCTATACAGCACCATTTAAGTTGAAAATACCGGGCAAGAGAAAAACGGAAAGTTTGCTTGTTTTAAGGATACGGGATAGAAAATACAGATATCCCCTGTCAGCGCAGGTAGATGTGCTTTACGGGGAAAACAAAAAAATCACCCTGAAATCCGACCCGCAAAATGGTGAGGTGCACATAAGGAAATCAGGCGGTCTCACCATACGGATTAAGAAGGAGGGCTATTATCCATGCAGCTTGAGTGTATATCTTAAAGAAGGAGAAACTATAAAGAAAACCATTTTACTGGATAGAGTCCAGGAAAGCTTTGTCTATGGCTTTGTGTATGAGAAAGGCACCATTCACCCTATTTCAGGGGTAAGAATCTATTATGAGGGACCTCAATCAGGAGATGTGATAACCTCAGCAAATGGTTCTTATAAAATAACCCTGGAAAGACCAGGGGAGTATGTCTTGAAAGTTACAAAATTTGGCTTTTCTAGAGATTCCACCACCATAATAGTTGATCCTGGGAGGAAGTATAGTAAAAATTTCTACTTGGAGAAAAGTTTCAAAGAGGTCAAACTCGAGATGATACACTTCGAGACAGCAATGGCTGACCTCAAACCAGAAGCATATCCTATTCTTAACAGAATTGGCAAATTTTTACAGGAATATCCTGAGGTGAAGATAAGAGTTTCAGGACACACCGATCCCAGAGAAATCCATACCTCCAGATTTGCTTCAAACTGGGAGCTTTCAAGGGCAAGGGCAGAATCAGTAAAAGAATATCTCATCAAAAAATTTAAAATAAGTCCCGATAGAATTGAAATTGCTTATTATGCTGATACAAGACCAATTGCTCCCAATGATACGGAGGATGGCATGGCCAAAAATAGAAGGGTTGAATTTGAGATAATAAGGAGGTAGAAAATGGAAGGAGTTATACTTGGATTCTATAAAGATGAGCTCAAGGCCTCTCAAATTTATAAGAGACTTGCTATGAAGGAGTCAGATGTTAAGGTAAAACATCAGCTTGAAGCTTTTGTGAAAATGGAAAAACGGCATGCAGAATTTTGGAAGAAGTTGATGGAATCGCGGGGAATCCTACCTAAGGAGTACAAATTCAGATTTGCAGTGCTTTTGTATCTTCTTATAAGAAAGGTATTAGGCTTGAGATGGACATCAAGGATCCTTGAACTTGGAGAGAACAAGGCCATAAGGGAATACTACGAGTATTATAAGAAGGGAGATCTTACTGAAGAGGAGAAAGAAGAGTTAAAGAGGATAATTCTGGATGAGCTGGCCCATGAGGACTTTTTTAAAGAGGAGGAACAGGGAATTGAAAATAATATAAGAGATATATTCCTGGGAATGAATGACGGATTAGTGGAGATACTCTCGACTGTTGCAGGGCTTACAGGTTTGTATATGGGGAAACCGAGACTAGTTGGTATTTCAGGACTCATTGTTGGACTTGCAGGGACTCTTTCAATGAGCATAGGTACTTTTATATCGGTTAAGAACCAGAAAGATGTAAAAAGTTTTGGAATATTCAGATTAAGGGTTCTTAAAGAACTTTTTAATAGAGAGGAAAGAGAGGAGATGGAGATTGAAAATCCATTGAAATCGGCTCTTTTTACAGGGGTGTTCTATTTAATGGGGACAGCTTTTATAGTGTATTCATTTTTCATAATGAAAACAGCTGCAACTGCTTTGATTTTATCTTCTCTCACCGCTATTCTGGTGTGGATAATTTCTGGGAGCATCATAGCTCTTTCCTCCGGACTTTCTGTTTCTAAAAAAGTTTTTGAAATGATAATTTCCGGAATTGGTGCTGCCATCATTACCTTCGGCGTAGGTAAGGTGTTTTCACTGCTGTAATTGATTCATTTTTTATTTGACAGCAATATTTATTTCCAATAAAATTTCCTGAGAGGAGGTGGAATTATGTTTAATCTCTTCCTTGTTCTTGTTACTCTTTTTGGTCTGGAAAACCCCTCAAGAGAAGGGGAAAATGTCTTAAAATTTACTAGCTCTCCATCTAAGGCGGATTTTAGCTGGCAATTTGTTCCTTTAGAAGGTGGAGTGATTCCAAGAATAATGGTAGACCCTGCTGATTCTCAGGAGGCTCTGGCTTTGAGTTTCTCTCAAAGCTGGAAGACCACTGATGGAACAACCTGGTTCAAACTGAGAGATCGAGGTTTTTATGATGGTGATGGTGTATATACCGGACCGGATACTATGTTGATGTTTATACATGATACAGTTTACGTCTCTCCTGACGGGGGAATTACGCTGACCCCTATATTCCAAAGGCAAGGGGGCTTTGATGCCATGAGTCACGTCAGATCTGACACAGTGATGCTCGCTACTACTGGGGTTCAGGATATGTTATTTATTACTGAAGATAAAGGCCAGAGCTGGGATTCCTTGCAAATTTCCATCGATTTAGATTTTATTTATGCTGTTGAATATGCTCCTGGTCATGATTCACTGATTTATCTGGCGGGAGAGAGCTATTATGGAGATACTACCTATGTATTAAAATCTAATGATCGCGGACTTTCATGGAATGTGGTTTATACCATGGAGGAAAAAGAAGTTACAGATATTGAAATAAATCCCAGCGATCCCAATGAGGTGTTTATTTCCACGGGAATGGAAAACAGTGAAGGCTTAATATATACCGGTGATGGGTTCACAACTGTGTACATCCTGCCACAGGTATTAATGCCCTATGATGTAGAATATGTGAGTAACGATACAATTCTGGTGGCTTCCATGTTTCCAGTAGGTGTTATGATGGGTGTCCGTTATCTCGGGTTCTGGAATTTCTATCGGGTCGATTCTCTCACCCCTTGTGCAGATCTTGAAAATTCAGGGAATATATGGTATGCAGGAGCTTCTACCGGTATTCTTAAGTCTTCTGATAATGGTATGACATGGCAGAGAAATGAAACAGGATTAAATGCTGTTTTCGGTGGTGAAACAGACCCACCTCTCTCAAGAATGGTGGATAGAACCCTTTATTGCAGTGATTATTGGGGGAATGCTATTTATAAAAGCGATGATGGAGGACAAAGCTGGAGTAAACTATACATTCCAGGAATAGTAGTTGTTTTTGATATAGACGTATACCCGCAAAATCCTGATTACTTATACCTCTGTGCTGGTGGAGGAGAAGTCATTGGATCCGATATTTACTTACACAATATCTACCTCTCCAATGACGGTGCCCAAACCTTTGTTCCAGTGGATACCATACCATTCACCGAAGTCTCCGGATATGCTTGGAAGCAGGTGATCCATGTCTCTTCCTCTGACTCTTTAACACTACTGGTTGCAGCCCATGATGATAGTCTTGATCGGTGGGTCTTTATGAGGAGCACCGATGGCGGACACACCTTTGTAGAGCTTGGTAGTTCTGATGAGATATATTACGACATAGTGGGAACAGACACTGTATTTATCAGTGCTGATAGTGCAGTCTATATAAGCTACGATATGGGGCTCACTTATGACACTGTTGCAGTTCTGCAGAGTATCAAAGTGGACGCCATGGACTATGACTCAGATAACAAACTCTTCTACTTTGCAGACAATTATTACTTAAATTCTCAGTATTTAAGATATCATGTAGCCATCGGCTCATTGGATACTCTTAAAGAAGGGACATATTTTGATACATATGAGATTAATTGCGGGCCGAATGGTGCAGTATATTCTGGTTTCTATATGAATGGTGGTCTCGACATTTTCACACGTGGTGATGCCAGCGATCCCTTTATAGATGAGGATACTTTAACATTCTTCCCCGGGGCATTGAGGAGTTCTTCAGAGGAAGTTCTGTGTGTTGCTGTGGGTGGATTTATGAGAAGTACAGATGCAGTGGAAGTGGAGGAATATAGAAGGAATATACCCACCATTGGTTTTTACTGGGATATTAATAGGAATATACTTTGTTTGAACAATTTTTATAGAAAAATAACCATAGAGATTTATACAGTGGATGGGAGAAAGATTTTCTCCAGAGATGTATATCCTGGAGAAAAAAGTATCTCCCTCGAGGCATTGCAGTGCGGGGTCTATTTCGTGAAGATGGAGGGCGGAACTCGAGGTTACCAAGGACTGAAGAAAATAGTCAAAATAAGATGATGCAGCCTGATCAATTGACTGTTTAAACCAAATAAGTTAAAATATAAATATAAATGTGGCGCCATCGTCTAGTCCGGCTCAGGATACCTGGTTCTCAGCCAGGAGACCCGGGTTCAAATCCCGGTGGCGCTACCAATGCTGGGGGATCGTCTAATCGGCAGGACGGCGGACTCTGGATCCGCTAGTCGGGGTTCGAATCCCTGTCCCCCAGCCATTTTATTATTATGGAGTTTAAAGAGGCTCTAACATTTGATGATGTTCTTCTCTTACCCCGAAAAAGTTCAGTGATCCCAAGGGAAACTGATGTCTCAACTATTTTTGTACCTGGAATAGAATTGAAGATTCCACTTGTCTCTGCAGCTATGGATACAGTGACAGAAGCACAGATGGCCATCGAACTAGCCAAACATGGTGGTATAGGAGTTATTCACAGAAATCTCTCTCCTGAGAAACAGGCTGAAGAGGTGAGAAAAGTAAAAAGATCTCAGAGCTGGTTTATTGAAAATCCTTTTACTCTCAACCCGAGTAATACAGTAGGTGATGCTTGGAAACTCATAGAGGAGAAAAACATCTCAGGGATTCCCATTGTTAATAAACAGGGTAAACTTGTGGGTATAGTTACCAAGAGAGACCTTATCTTTGAGGACGATAAAAAGAAACCCCTCAAACAGGTGATGAACAAAAAAGTTATAACTGCTCCTTTATTCGGTACCACCATGGAGGATGCCAAGCGCATTATGAAAGAGCACAAGATTGAAAAACTTCCTATAGTTGATGAGAATGGAAAGCTGGTTTATATGGTCACTCTCAAAGATATATTGAAAAAGCTGGAACACCCAGAGGCTACTGTGGATCCAAACGGGAGATTGAGAGTTGCAGCAGCAGTGGGAACAGATGAAGAATCAAAGGAAAGAGTCAAAATGCTACTGGATGCAGGTTGTGATGTGATAGTAGTAGATACTGCTCATGGACACCAGGTAAAGGTGATCAAAATGGTGGAGTGGATTAAGGAGAATTTCAATGTATCTGTGGTGGCAGGAAATGTGGCTACAAAAGAAGGCTGCATAGATCTCATTAAAGCCGGAGCAGATGCCATCAAAGTGGGTGTGGGGCCGGGTTCTATATGTACTACAAGAGTTGTAACCGGCGTGGGTGTCCCGCAGATTACCGCAATCATGGATTGCGCAGAAGTTGCACATGAACATACCATTCCAGTGATTGCCGATGGTGGTATAAGGTACTCCGGTGATATAGTGAAGGCTCTCGCGGCAGGTGCCGACTCGGTCATGATAGGGAACCTTTTCGCAGGAACCGATGAAAGCCCAGGAGAATCAATACTTCTGGAAGGTAGAAGATTCAAAGTTTATAGAGGAATGGGATCCCTTGGTGCGATGCAGCAAGGGGGAGGTGGCCGTTACTTCCAGGAGGGACAAGCTAAGTTTGTACCGGAAGGGGTTGAGGGAAGGGTACCTTATAGGGGGCCTGTGAAGGATGTAATTTTTCAGCTAGTCGGGGGTTTAAGGTCTGGTATGGGATATCTTGGCGCCAGAAATCTGGATGAGCTCAAAGCCAAAGCAATTTTTGTTAAAATAACAAATGCAGGCCTAAGGGAAGCGCATCCCCACGATATTACCATTACCAAGGAAGCCCCAAATTACGAGAGACACAACAAATAATCAGAAAACAATTTTGAGGGAATCAATTCCTTTGAACAATTTTTTGTAATCTTTACCCAGTACTAAACTTACATCTAGAACTCTGTCAGGGTCAATTTCAAGGGTAATCTCCCTACATCCTATCCATCTTGCGAGGTGTCTTGCATGAAACATTGAAGAATCTCTCCTTTCCACCACGACCGTCTTTGGGAGAGGTTCATCAGCATTTCCATAATACACCACATCAAACCCGTCCTTTCTAAGAAGCCATGTTACTTTTCTAGCCAGTCCATTCACCCCCGCTGCATTCAGGACTTCCACCCTTATTTTCCTGTTTATCTCCTCTCGTATTTTTGCTTTTTTCCTGGTCTCAAAGCCTTTGTATATAGAAATTGAAAATATTGCCAGTAAAGGAACAAAAAAGACAAGTAATATAATATATCTTAGACGCATAATTCAATTTTAATTATATACATCTGTAGTTGCAAGCATAGACTCTTTGTATTAAAATTTTAAAAAGGAGAAAAAAATGGGTGATTATAAAAGACTAAAGACCCCTTTGAGCGAGGACGATATACTCTCCCTTAAATCCGGGGACAGAGTATTGCTCTCAGGATATATATATACTGCCAGAGACGCTGCCCATAAGAGACTATTGGAAAGTCTGGATAAAGGTGAAGAGCCCCCTATTGACCTTAAAGGAATAGTTATATATTATTGTGGTCCCTCTCCTGCAAGACCGGGTAGACCCATTGGTGCAGCTGGTCCAACAACTGCTTATAGAATGGATCCATTTACACCTAGGATGCTGGAATTAGGGGTTAAGGGATTCATTGGAAAGGGTAAAAGAAGCAAAGAGGTTATAGAGGCTCTAAAGACGCTTAAAGGTGTGTACTTTGCTGCAACTGGAGGTGCGGGTGCATTGCTTTCTCAGAGGATTAAGGAAGCAGAGGTTGTGGCATATGAAGATTTAGGCCCCGAGGCTATAAGAAAACTTTATGTAGAAGATTTCCCGCTTATTGTTGTCAATGATGCATACGGAAATGACCTTTATGAGGAGGGGAGAAGGAAGTACAGAAAAATTTGAAAGGGACTTGTAAATCTTATAAATATGACTTAGAGGTGCAGGCATTTTCAGGGAGATGGATGATGAATGAGATAAAATACATACCTATAGGGATTATACATACCCCATTCAGGGAACCAAAGGGGACACCCATACAACCTGCAGCAGCCAGAGGAGTTTGTGGAACAGTGGAAATATACCCTGAATATATAGAGGGGCTGAAAGATCTGGAAGGATTTTCTCATATCATTTTGATATACCACTTTCATTTGTCTAAGGGTGTATCGCTGAAAGTAAAGCCGTTTATGGATAATGAACTAAGGGGAGTCTTTGCAACGAGAGCTCCAAGTCGGCCTAATCCAATAGGTATTTCAGTGGTGCGTCTCATCCAAATTAAAGGCAATGTACTCCATGTCAAAGATGTGGATATTGTGGATGGGACCCCTCTTCTTGATATTAAGCCTTATGTGCCAGAATTTGATGTGAAAGAATGCAAAAGGATTGGTTGGCTCAGTGAGAGAATTCATAACCTTTCAAAATCAAAGGATGATGGAAGATTTGTAAAATGATTCAGAGTAGTAAATTGCATATATTCTCTACAGAAATAAAATTTTCCTGTTTATTATGAGGGGGTGAACACAACATGAATCCCTGCACAATACCTAGTTTAAGGATAGGGGAACTCCAAGCGAAAATACCCATTGTTCAGGGAGGGATGAGTGTGGGAATATCTCTTTCAGGATTGGCCTCTGCTGTGGCAAATGAAGGAGGGATTGGAGTCATCGGTGCCGCTGGAATTGGAATGCTTGAGCCGGATTTCAGCACTAATTTCAAAGAAGCTAATAAAAGGGCTCTAAGGAAGGAAATAAGAAAAGCAAGAAAGATGACAAAGGGAATTATCGGAGTCAATTTAATGGTAGCCCTCTCTGATTTTGATGAACTTTTACTGGTGGCGATAGAAGAGGGTGTGGATCTGGTTTTTCTGGGTGCAGGTTTGCCCTTAAAGGTACCCTTTGATGGTCTTAAAAAAGCCTCTACCAAAGTGGTTCCAATTGTGTCCTCTGCAAGAGCAGCCAGCATTATATTCCGCTATTGGACAAAGCGTTATAATCATGTTCCTGATGCAGTGGTGGTGGAGGGGCCTTTAGCTGGGGGACATCTTGGTTTCAAAAAAGAACAGATCAACGATCCAAATTATTCTCTGGAGAAAATCGTGAAAGAAGTCATTTCTGTAATAAAAGTTTTTGAAGAGCAATTTAATAAGAAAATTCCAGTTATTGCTGCAGGAGGTATATACAGTGGAACAGATATCTACAGATTCATTCGGATGGGGGCTTCTGGGGTACAGATGGCCACTCGTTTTGTGGCAACCCATGAGTGTGATGCAGATATCAAATTTAAAGAGGCATATATAAATTGCAGAAAAGAAGATTTAATTATAATTGATAGCCCCGTTGGCCTTCCAGGAAGAGCTATTAGAAATAAATTTCTCGATGAAGTATCCTCAGGTATGCGGAAACCTTTTAAATGCCCATGGAAATGTTTAAAGACTTGCGATTTTAGAAAAACTCCTTACTGCATTGCGCTGGCATTAACCAACGCCAAAAGAGGAAATTTGGACGAAGGTTTTGCTTTTGCAGGGGCAAATGCTTACAAAGTTGATAAGATTGTTTCAGTTAAAGAGTTGATTGAAACTTTACTAATGGAATATGAAAAAGCCGCATTTAAAGCTTAATTTTTTTCCTTTGAAATTTCCTGAATTAAATGGTTAGCATACTCCCTTGCCCATTTATCTGCTTCCAGAAGGTCATGTAAAGATGGGTTGTATATAATTTTATGCTTTTCAACGGTTTGGAAAACTACCCGTTCTATATCAAGGAATCCGATCTTTCCGTCAAGAAAGGCGTAAACGGCGATTTCATTTGATGCATTCATTACTGCAGGCATTGTTCCTCCATCTTTCAATACATCATAGGCCAGCTTTAAAAGTGGAAATCTGTTGTAATCCGGTTCATAAAATTCAAGTTTTTTTATCTCTGTAAGATCCAGATTTTTTACAGGTGACTCAATTCTTTCAGGATATGTAAGGGCATACTGAATAGGTATCTTCATGTCCGGGATAGATAGATGCGCGACTATTGCGCCATCTTTTAACGTAAGCATTCCATGGACAATAGATTGTGGATGAATGACCACTTTTATATGTTCGAGATCCATGCTAAACAGCCAGTAGGCTTCAATAACTTCCAGTCCCTTATTCATCAATGTAGCCGAGTCCACTGTGATCTTCTTCCCCATGCTCCATGTGGGATGCTTTAGAGCATCTTCCATTGTGACTCTTTTCATATCTTCGCGGCTAAGATTCCGGAAGGCTCCACCTGATGCCGTCAGAACTATATCTTGAATTTCCTCTCTTTCGAATCTTGTAAATAACTGGAATATAGCAGAGTGCTCTGAATCCACGGGTATTATTTCACCCGAAGACTCCGACTCTATTTTCTTAACAATTCCTCCAAAGGATACCAGTGTTTCTTTATTTGCCAGTGCAACCCTTTTTCCAGAGCGTAAAGCATTTATTGTTGGGAAAACACCCACTGTGCCAGCAGTAGCCACAACGACAGTATCTACATCAGGTAGAGCTGCCACCTCTTTTAAACCATCGATTCCTCTCAAAATTTTGATGTCTTTCTTAGAATAATTCACCTCTGAAGTAATCACTGCATAGCGGGGCTTGAATTCCTGAATTATTTCTTCTAATTTTTTGATATTTCGATGAACAGATACCGCAATGAGATTAAACCGGTCTTTATGAAACCTTAAAACCTCTAGAGTGTTCTGACCTATGGAGCCCGAAGCTCCCAATAACGCTATATTAATCTTTTTCATTTAAAAGCTTTAAAAGGATCCTCTCAAAATCTTCCTTTGGTTTATATCCCACATAAATGTCGTAAACATTACCATTTTTGTCTATGATAAATGTGGTGGGGATGTACATTATCCTGTAAATATCACTGTAAGCTTTTACTATTTCTCTGGTTGCCATGGCTACAGGATAGTTTATTTTGTATGCTTCTTTGAACTTTACCACTTGTTTCTTGCTTCTATCCAGTGATATACCTACGATTCCTATCTTATCTTCGTATTTCTTTTTCAATTCAACGAACCCAGGGATTTCCATTCGACATGGTCCGCACCATGTGGCCCAGAAGTCAAGGATGACCGGTTTACCGTTGAAGTCTGAGAGACTGACCTTTTGTCCGTCTATGGTGTTAATTGTGAATTCAGGAGCTTTAGTTTTTTCCTTTGCCCCGCCGATTCCTATAAAGAAGAATAATATGAGTATAAATAATTTTATTTTATTCATGAAACCTCCTGCATATATTTTATATTTTATTGACTGTTTTATCAAGCATCGTTATAATTGCAAAATGTTCAAAAGCACCACAGTACTCGGTATTATCAGGGATAAGAAGGCAGTCATAGGGGCAGATGGTCAAATAACCTTTAACAATACCATCCTGAAACATACAGCTGTAAAGGTAAGAAAATTGTACAAGGGTAAAGTATTGGCAGGTTTCGCAGGTTCTGTGGCAGATGCGCTAACGCTCTTTGAAAGGATGGAGGAAATGCTTGAAAGATACAGTGGTGATCTAAAAAAAGCTTCTGTGGAACTGGCGAGATTGTGGAGACAGGATAAAGTCCTGCGAAGGCTTGAGGCACTGCTTGCAGTACTTGATAGGGAGAACGCTTTGATAATCTCAGGTTCTGGTGATATTATTGAACCCGAAAATAAGATTGTTGCCATTGGTTCTGGTGCTCCATACGCACAGGCTGCTGCCTACGCGCTTCTGAAACATACTGACATGGATGCCAGAAGCATATGCGAGGAGGCTATAAGGATAGCATCCAGGATATGTGTTTATACCAATGATAAGATAACAATATTAGAGATTTGAGATTATGGTGAAAATAATAAAAATTTTTTTATTTTTTTCCCTGCTAGCAGCAATTGCCACCGCAGAAGCTGCCAAATATAAAGGAGAAGTATTTACTCTTTTCTCGGATGCCCGATCTCTCAGTATGGGAGAAACAGGTGTATCATATGCACAAGGCATAAATTCCATATATTGGAATCCTGCTACCCTGGAGTTTGTTAACAATGGCTTCTCTGTTGGGCATTCTGAGTATTATGAAGGCCTTGTGAGAGTTGAACATTTTGCTATGGTAAGACAAAAGGGGTTTAAGGATATCCCATTGGGCTTGATGCTAAATTATATACACTCAAAACCGGTTGAGCTTACTTCTTTAGAAAATGAAACCCTTGGAGTAGAGGAAGGGAATATTAAAGTTACAGGCAGTGCAGCTTATTCATTTGTTTCTCTGTATCTCTCTGGCTCTTTTCATATTACCGGGAACTTGATGGCAGGAATTAATCTGAAATTTTCCCGGGAGAATCTTTATTCAATGAAAGAAATAGGAGTGGGTGTAGATGCAGCCTTTTACACAGAACAGGACTTGCTTTCGTACGGATTTGTTATTAGAGACATTATTTTTTCTCCCTTCAAAAAGGATACCGGATATGAGTCTGTTTATCCATCCTTCTGGCTTGGGTGTTCAGCCCGACTCAAGAGGTCAAGGATCGTTGCAGAAATGGAAATACACACAGATGGCAAATATGAAGGAGCAATTCTCTCTTACAGGGATTTCAGTGGCGATGTGCATATTGGTATGGAATATCTGCTCAGCAGAAATATAAGTCTCAGGGGAGGTTTTTCCAGGGGCAGAATCACAGCGGGGGCAGGCCTTAATTTTTCCAGGTTTTCAGTTGATTACGCCATCTATCCTCATACAGACCTGGGACTAAACCATAAAATCACTCTGACGCTATGGTACTGAGAAAACTCTTACATCTTTCACTGGTTATCCCTCTTTTTC
>QNDO01000029.1 GCA_003644895.1 Candidatus Hydrothermota bacterium
ATATCAACAGATAGGTGCTCTCCTTCCTGCTATGGGGTATTCAAAAGAGCAACTCCAAGAACTTGAAGAGACCATAAACAAAACACCTGCAGATTTGGTGGTTGTTGCAACTCCTATAAATCTGGGCAAGATTTTAAACTTGAACAAACCCTATGTTAGAGTAAAATATGAACTTCAGGAAATAGGTAGACCAACATTGCAAGACATTATAGTAAAGTTCTTTAGGGGGGTATAAAATGGAAAATAAAGAAGAACTCCGTAAAGAAATTACGGAGATTCTTTCTGAAAAAATCAATAAATATCTGGAGGAAGTTAGCAAAGAGGTTGAAAAACTCCTTGGAGAAATCTCAGAAAATCTAAAAAACCTCATACAGGAAAAAGAGGAAGCTCTTAAAAAAGAAGTCGAGGGAAAAATCCAAGGAGTTTCCGCTAGCGAGGATGTAGAAACATCATTTAAAAACAAAATCAATGAGCTATTGGAGGAGAGTGAGCATAAAATTGAGGAAGAGCTTCATAATATTGCCCAAGAGGTATTTGAGAAGAACAAAAAAAACATTCAGAAAAATATCGAGAAGGCCATCAAAGATAAAAATACAGCGAAACAGATAACCGACTATATCCTCGTATGGTTGAAGGAACAGGAGGATCTTATAAAAGAAAATCTCCTCCCTCTTTTTGATGAATTGAAAGAAACACAGAGGGCTGAACTCTCAAAAACCTTTGAAGATACATTAAAGAATGTGGATATCCTGAAAGACTTAAAAGAATATACCAAAGAACTAATAGAGACTCAAAAAGAAAAAATAGAAGAGAATATTAAAGAAACACTGAAAGAATATATAGAAAGTAACGATAAGGTATTTGTAAAACTTAAAGAGGAAATCAAAGGAGACTTGGAAGAAGAATTCAAAAAGCTTCAGGAGAGTATAAAGGAGAAAACTGATTTTGAGGAGGAAATAAAAACTCTTCAGGAAGAAGTAAAAAACCTTAAAAAAACAATAGAGGAATTGAAGGAGACCCTCACTGCACCCATAGCTATTACCAAAGAAACTTCTGAGGCTGAGGAAGAAGTAGAAGTAACAGAAGAAACACCACCTCCTGAAGAAGTTGCTGTGGAAGAGGCACCTGTAGAGGCGGTAGAGAAGGTAGAGGAAGTCGAGAAGAAAGGTATAAAACTGAAGACAGCCATTGAAATAAGATACTTTGGTCATTCCTCTTTTCTAATCTCCACAGACGATATTAAAATACTAACAGATCCCTATAAATCAGGTGCTCTCGATGGAGCAATTAAGTATGATCCCATAGATATTGCTGCTGACATTGTAACTGTCAGTCATGCACATATGGATCATGGAGCCTGGAAAGAGATTCCTGGAGAGCCCAAACTGGTGGAGGTCCCAGGAGAGAAAGTCATCGATGGAATCAAATTTAAAGGAATTCCTGCCTTTCATGATAATGCGGGAGGAACTATCAGAGGCTCTATTATGATATATACTATAGAACTGGCTGGGGTTAGACTCTGCCATCTCGGAGACCTAGGACATATTCTTACCCCTGAACAGATACGGGAAATAGGCAGACCTGTGGATATTCTTTTTATACCAGTGGGAGGATATTACACCATTGGGCCAAAGGAAGCCTGGGAAGTAATTCACCAGCTTGACCCGGTAATAGTGATCCCTATGCATTATAGAACACTTAAAGTTGATCTGCCCATACAGGAAGTAGATGCATTTATAAAAATATCAGAATTCCCTGTTAAGGAACTTTTCAAATCCT
Source organism: Candidatus Hydrothermota bacterium (assembly GCA_003644895.1). Taxonomy (GTDB): domain Bacteria; phylum Hydrothermota; class Hydrothermia; order UBA1063; family UBA1063; genus B29-G16. The sequence continues at coordinate 1,780 of QNDO01000029.1, forward strand.
CCGTTGACATTGAAGTCCTCCCTACCGAACCGGAGGTATGGGTTCTAGATCCTGAAAAATAATGCCAGAGAGCAAAAACCTACTTTCTCTCGATAGAAGAGCGCTGAAGGAATACCTAAGACAATTAAATGAAAAAGACTTCCGAGTTGATCAGATACTTAACTGGTTATGGGATAAGTCAGAAAATAATATCGAGAACTTTTCAAATATTCCCAAAAGTTTGAGAAACCTATTAAAAGAAGAGTTTTATATTGAAAGAATTAAGTTAGAAACTGCACAGCATTCTGCTGATGGGAGTATCAAATTTCTTTTCTCTCTCTTAGATGGTGAGAAGGTAGAAAGTGTTTACATTCCAGATGGTGAAAGAAAAACCGTATGTGTCTCTTCACAGGTGGGATGTGCGCTAGGCTGCCTTTTTTGCGCTACAGGTAAATTGGGGTTTAAAAGGAATTTGAAATTTTATGAAATTGCAGAACTTGTAAGATTCATTAGAGATTATGTAAAGGAGAGGATCACAAACGTTGTATTCATGGGAATGGGGGAGCCCTTCTTAAATTATGATGAGGTTATCCGAGCGTCACGACTTTTTAACGACAACCATACTTTTAAAATTGGTGCCAGGAAAATTACCCTTTCTACATCTGGAATAATACCTGGAATTTACCGCCTGGCAGAAGAAAAAGAACAGTTTAAACTGGCAGTCTCTTTAAACAGTGCTATCCAAAGTAAAAGGGAGTATTTAATGCCAATTGCAAAAAAGTATAATTTAACTGATTTAAGGAAAGCAATTATGTATTACTTTACTAGAAAGAGAAGATGGGTTACATTTGAGTATATTCAGATACCTAGATTAAATGATGGCGATGAGGATATTAAAGCTTTAGAAGCATTTATTGAAGATATACCTTGTAAAATCAACCTTATACCCTATAACCCGGTTCCTGGAGCTCCTTTTCGAGCTCCCACTGAAGATGAGATAAAAAAATTTCATTCAAAACTTTTGAAATTTAAATACACTGTAACCTTGAGAAAATCACGAGGGAGAGATATCAAGGGAGCTTGCGGTCAGCTGGCCTATTTAAAATCGAAGGAATAAGGTAGAAGCTCTTTCAAGTTTTTAATAATAACTTCATCTCCCTTCTTTACAATAATCTCCATACTCGGAGAAAATTCAGCCAGGACTTGCCTACAGGCTCCACAGGGAAAAGGGGGGGTTGATGGATCATCGGACACAATGGCTATGGCAATAAATTCCCTTTCTCCTTCATTCACTGCATTAAAAAGAGCGACTCTTTCAGCACAGATGGTAAGCCCATAAGACGCATTTTCTATATTGCTTCCGGTATAGACCTTTCCGGTTTTTGTCAACAAGGCAGCTCCCACCCTGTAGCCTGAATAAGGCGCGTAGGAATTCTTAAGCGCCTCATTGGCTTTTCTTAAAAGTTCCTGGATTTTTCTACTGTCCATATGTCAAGGCTCCTTATGTATTCGATTTTAAATACAAGTCCATTTTCCAGTTTGACTTTATGTACTTCTCTTTTTGAACCAAGAAAGTTTACAACTATCCCTAGGGGTTTCCATTCTTTAACCATAATCTTTTCACCGTTAATCACAACAGCTACAGGCTTCTCTCTATATTTTGAACCATCGTACCATATCACATCATAGTCATTCATCTCTCATCTCCTTTATCTTTTTGACCGGTTCAACCTTCTCCTTGATTATGTTCTGTCCCTTTTCAAAGTATCTTTCACCGAAACCTGTAAATATTTGTACCAAGAAAGGACCTATTCTGCTCTCATACACATATTCTTTAACCGGCTTTATTCTCGCCAATACCGAAACTATCATTCCTGCAATAATCATGGCTTCTAGCATACCTAGTACCATACCCAGTAATCTATCTACAAATCCAAGAAAAATAAGCCTCAAAAACCTGGAAAGAAGAGCACCTACAATCTGGGTAACAACTACTATAGTGAGAAACACTACTATAAATCCTACAACCTTTGCGAGAGTGACATTCTCAATCCCCAGAAAATGTGTGGTATTCTGAACAAATTTGAGGGCAATATAAAAACCTAAAATTACCCCTCCGATGGAGAACACCTCTCTTATAAGACCTTTACTGAAACCTCTTATCGCAAGCAGGACAACAAGAACAAGAAGAGCTATATCAAGACCGTTCATTAAGCTCCTCCAAGTTAACCTCCAGTGTGTCAAGATCCAGCTCAACATATGTGGATCTACCGGTGAGATATCCACAGGCCTCTCCAGGGTTTATAAGGAGTGTTTTGCCTATTTTCTTGGAAACGACCTCGTGGGTATGTCCGAAAGCAACTACATCAAACGCCTCCAAGCGAGATAGCTCCTCTATAAACAGAGGCTCATGCATCATAGCGATTGTTTTTCCATTAAGTTTAAGGATATGGGGAGCTTTGTAAAGTGCAACATTGAATTTTTTGGCCATTTCCTTGAGGAATAACTTCTCTCCATCGTTATTCCCAAAAACCGCGTATAAATTACCAGTATAAACTTCCCTTATAAATTTAAATACAAAGGGGGAAATAATATCACCCAAGTGAATCACATTTCTGATACCCGCATCTTCAAAATGCTTAAAAATCTTTTTAATAACGGGTATATTATCATGGGTATCCGAAATAACCCCGATCTTCATCTTACACCCCCTATCCATATAGCTATCAATACAGGTATCATTAAAATTTTATAGAGCAAACTCAAGAAAGTAAAATTCCGACTTAGGGCAGAAGCGGCCAAAGTGATCACACTCACCACTGTAATAATGGCAAGATAAATAGTACTTCGATAAGCGAGAAAATAAACAATTACAGCATATAAAAGTATCACTGCATTGTAAAAAGTCAAAATGGCTTTTGTTCCATTTATTCCCAGTACCACGGGTAATGTTCTGTAGCCATACTCTGCTTCCTTTTCAGAGTCTTCAGCATCCTTCACTAATTCTCTTGCCAGATTATACAACAGTGCAAAGAAAAAGGGAATAATCTCAGCTTTTACATTATCACAGATACTCCCAGCGAATATAAACGCACCTCCTAGAATAATGCTTACTATCAGATTTCCCAGAAATGCGATTCTTTTGAAGTAAAGATTATACGAAATTACAAGCACGAGAATCACAAAAAAGATTATTCGAGAATTACGATTAACGGCAAAAGACACAACTAGGGTCAATATAAATAGAACTATAGTGAAAACAGCTGCTTCTTTGGAATTTAATGTACCAGAGGGCAATGGCCTTTTAGGATGAGCTGCTTTATCTACTTTATAATCCATAAGGTCGTTCATGGAATTTGCAAAGGAGGATAGCAATACCACAGCTAAAGAAGCTATAAAGAAATCGCTGAAGGTAAAACAGCCTGCTATACGCAAAGCTACAAACACCACAAAAATAGCAATTAGACTGTTGAGAGGTCTTGTCAGAAGAATAAAGGCCTTAAATTTGTTCATTTCTCTTCTAGCATGCCCTTGAGATCAAGTATAGTACTTTGGTCAGCTACAATAACTTTAATCTTATCAGATAGCTTATCCACATATAAATATTTTATATACTCGGGATTCCTTTTTAACTGGACTGAAACAATTTCAATGGCTCTGGCAGTTCCCTGTGCTTCTATCTTCTTCCTTTCTGCTTCTTTCTGCTCCTTCTCCAGCACGTACTCCATCCGCTCAGCCTCTTGCTGAGCAATCTGTTTTCTTTCAATGGCTTTAGCAAAATCAGCTGTAAAATGAACATCTCTTAAAATAACGTCCTCGATTACAAAACCATCAGGTTCAAGCAATTGTTTAATTCGCTTTTTGATTTCCTCCTGTATCTGTTGCCTATGGGCTGAATACACATCCATTATTGCATACTCAGATATCACATGCCTCACTACAGACCTTATGGCAGGTCTCACGACCTTTTCTGCGAAATCTGGCCCTATTCCTCTATGCACAGCAACGACTTTGTCAGGAGCTATTTTATACCAGCAGGTAAGGTCTATACCTACCTGTAAACCTTCCTTGGTTGGAGACCAGAGCGAGTCATCTATGTTTTTCTTCTTTCCTTCGCCTTTCCTCGCAGACATTGTGTATTCCTGCCTTCTTAAATCATAAACCTTTGTTCTGCATACAAAAGGCAAAACCAGTGTAATTCCCTCATGTGCCACTGAAAATCTTTTAGTAATTACATTGAATTTAACCATGGCATGTCCTACAGGCACCGTTCTTATACTGATGGCCAGTATAAATAAAATTAAAATAGCCACAGCTGAAGGCCAGACGAAATATGGTTTAAAATCAAATTTTCTCACGGTTTTTAACTCTCCTCCTCTCTCGATAACCACTACTTTCTGGCTTTTTCGCCATAGGAAAAAAGCAATAGCAAGTATCGCCACAAGAATTATTATTCCTAACATAATTCCACCTCCTTTAAAAAATCATTTATTTGTTTTTCCAAGAGATCCAAGGAGCCATTATTTTTTATTATAAAATCCGGCTCCATATATTCCTTCCCTTGCCTTTTCATAACTTCCTGGATTTTCTCGTCACTCCATCCCGAGTTTCTCAGTCTTTTTTCAATTATCCATTGATCTGCATAGATTACTATAATCTTTTCACAAAATTCTTTTATACCTAATTTATCGGGAATTGCCACATCTATAAAAATAACCCCCTCGAGTTTATCCAGTATATTTTTGAGTCTCTTTTTTATAAGCGGATGTATTATCCGTTCAAGTTCATCAAAGAGTTCAGGATTTCTAAAAACTACCTCGCCCAGTTTTTTCCTTGAGATTTTTCCATTCACCACAACTCCTTCACCAAATCTTTTCCTAATAATATCCTTATTTTCCTCCAGTATGACATGAGCAAGTTTGTCAACATTTATTATTCTGAAACCTCTTCTTTTCAGAATTTTTGCTACGGTGGATTTTCCGGCCCCAGCCTTTCCTGTTATACAGAATACTCTCTTCATTTTCCACTCTCTAACATTTTTTTATACTTCTCCAGCTTATCGAGATTATTCAATCTTTTTTCCACCTCAATAGCGTGTTTAAGAATCTCTTTATTTTTACCTCCATCTAATTCAACAGCCTTTTCTATATACAGTGCAGCCCTCTCATAGACTCCTTCTTTAAAATACAACCATCCCATAGAATCAAGAAAAAGGGGATTCTGAGGATCCATTTCAAGGGCTTTTTCTATCAATTCTTTAGCTCTTTCCAAATCTTTCCCTGCTTCAACCAGAAGGAAACCCAAGTTGTTATAATAAATGGGATTTGATGAATCTAAGCTTAACAGCACAGTATACAGGGACTCAGCAAGCTCATAGTTTTTAGTTTCCTGTCCAAGAAGTGCAGCTTTAAATATATTTTCCCTATCTTTTACTTTAAGAAATTTAACTCCTCTCAACAATACAGCACTGGCCTCATCCTGTTTTTCATTTTGAACTAAAAATTCCACAAAATCCAAATATCTTTTAACATTCGTACTATCAAGAGTTAGTGACGATTTAAAATATCTATAAGCAAGATCACTTTTTCCGGAGGATTGAAATATAAAAGCACATAAATAATTATAATAAGGATCATTACTACCCTGTGACTTCAATCTTAACAACTCAAGAGAGGCGTCATCCAACTTGTTGTTCTCAATCAAAAGATATACTCTGTAGAGCCTGTATTCGTACGTATCAGAGATCTCAATGGCTCTGTTGATTTCTTGGAGTGCATCCTTTTTAGCGCCCATGGCGTTCAATATGCGTGCTATATAGTAGTGTGCTTCTGCACTATGCTCAAATAATGCGCTCAATCTTAAATATTCATCAAGAGCTTCTGTATGTCGATTTTGTCGGTAAAGAGCATAAGCATACAAACTCTGTATCTTATAATCGTAAGGATAAACCTTCTTTAGAATCGAGAGAATTTTAATAGCGCTTTCAATATCATTTTTATCTAAGTACAATCTTGAGAGGTTCAAATATAAAGTATAACTTGACTTACCGTCACTTAGAAGTTTCTCATAAATCTTCAAGGCCTCATCTTTTTCTCCCGTCCTAATTAATATATCAGCCTTTTTCAGAAGAATTTTTTCATCTTCACCTAAACTTTCTAATATTTGGAGGGCACCATCTAAGTCTCCCTCCTTTTCTAAGGCTACGGCGAGTAGAAATTTTATTTCCTCAGAGTCGGGGTAGACCTCACTGGCTATAAGAAGGAACTTCTTAGCAATTTTAGGGTAACCACATTTAAGATATAGTCTCCCGAGGACATTAGAAAAGGCTTGAGATTCGCTCTCTTGAGATAAAACATCAAGGATCCTCTTTGCTCTTTTTTTCTTACCATCCTTTAGAAGCACATCCACATAAATAGCGACAACGTTACCTTTAAAACCAAATTTCTTCAGGTATAGGTCACAATATTTTCTGGTAAGGAATTTATTTCTCAATTTATTGGAGTATATGACAGTTTTTTCAAGAAAATAAGGGTCTTTAGACTCACTATAAAGTCTATATGCTTCTCTTAGAGCATTCTTGTAATCCCCTTTTGATTCATAGTAATAAAGTGAAAGTTCACTCTGAAGCGCAATTGCCAAAATAAGGAATTTAAGCATTCTGTAAAAGGTCCACAAAAAGAAGGTTTAAAATCACTTTCCTATCAAAAGATACCGATTTTGTATAGGCATCCATCTCCACCACCCTATCAAGTAAATTGAGTATATCCCTGGCAGAAAATCGGGAAGATATTTCTCGCATTTTTGAACTGCTCCTCATTCTCAATTTTCTTCTAGCAATCTCGTTCATATTTTCTTTTATAAGATACAATGATGTAAGAAATTGTTCTGCCTCGGCAATGAATGCATGGGGCGAAAATCCCCTTTCTCTCAAAAGCATATATTGTTTTAAAGATTTCACATCTGCTTCTGAGAATATCCTTCTCAATAAACCTTTAAAATCTGCAGGTTCTTCTTCAAAGATAACATCAAGATCTTCTTCATCTATAACTTTTCTTTCCTCCAGATACAGAATCAGTTTCTGAAGCTCCTCCTGGGCAGAAGTCAAATCCTGGGGAAGTTTAGCAGAAAGTTTCCTGAGGGTTTCTTTAGATATTTCCTTCTTTTCTTGCTTGAGTTTGCTTTTGATCCATATTTCAAAAGAGATGACATCCATCTCAGGAAATTCTATAAATTCTACATTTTTAAGTGACCTTTTTAAAGAAGCTGCCTTCTTTCTATCTTCATAGATTAGTATAACTCTATGTTCTGTTTTGTACAGCATGGGGAAAAATTCATTTACAGATTTTATCTTATGAGCTCTTTTTATCACAAGAATCTTCTGAGGAGCAAAGAGGCCCACATGAGTTTCTTTCTCAAATAATTCTATAAAATTCTTTTCGCTGGCATCTATATAAGCCACAGGATGGGAAAGAGTTTCAGAGATCCTATCCACAGCCCTTTCCATCAGATACTTTTCTTCTCCATAAAAAACCATTAAACGAGGAATCTGTGATGCATCTGAAAATGTTCTAAAAAGCTTTCTGTAATAGTCTATAATCTTTTCCATGTGGGATATTTTAAACCAAGCTCTTTAACTTTACAAGCTAAAAATAAGGCAATATAATATAACAAAATAGGAGGTTTCTATGGTTACAAAAGAGGTGGTTATAGAAAAATTAAAGCAGATATATGATCCAGAAATTCCTGTCGATATTTATAATCTTGGTTTGATATACGGAATTGAGATAGAAGGAAACAAAATCAACATAACTATGACACTCACAGCGCCGGGATGTCCTCTTGCTGGGACCATAGCACAGGAAGTTGAAAACAGACTGAAAGAGCTCCAAGGTGTGGAAGAGGTGAATGTGGAAATAGTGTGGGAACCCCAATGGACCATTGATAGACTGACGGAAGAAGGGAAGAAGAAGCTGAGAGAATTCGGATATAACATCTAAAATGGGGACATACCTCCTTTCCGCCAGATATATTATTATAAATGCAAAAAAATTTATCCGAGATGGTGCCATCCTTGTAAAAGACAATATCATTCTAGATGTTGGGGAAAAGAAATTACTTAAGAATAAATACGGGAATCAACCCTGCATAGATTTTAAGGATTCCTTAATAGCTCCAGGTTTTATCAATACTCATACACACGCTGCAATGGTGGCGATGAGAGGTCTGGCAGATGACCTTCCATTGAAGACATGGCTTGAAAATTTTATATGGCCCGTGGAACTTAAACTTGTTACGCGTGATTTTATAAAAAAATCTCTTCCCCTTGCCATTTACGAGATGTTAGCCTCTGGTATCACTACTTTTGTCGACATGTATTTTTTTCAGGATACAGCAGCGCAGATAGTGAAAGATGCAGGAATTAGAGCTGTACTGGGAGAAGGCCTCATTGATTTTAAAACACCGGCCTTTGATAATCCTGAGGAAGCACTTAATTTTACAGAAAGTTTTATTAAAGAATATAGAAGAGATCCCCTAGTTATACCTGCGGTTGCCCCGCATGCACCATATTCATGCAGTAAAGAATTACTCCTAAAAGCTAAAGCTCTCGCTGATAGGTATGATATTCCTGTCCTTATCCACGTAGCCGAGACAAAATGGGAATTTGAGGAAATTAAAAATAGATACGGTGATACACCTTTCACCTATCTTCACAAGATAGGTTTTTTGGATAATAAGGTCATCTCAGCCCACTCAGTATGGGTATCTGAAGAAGATATGGATATTATTCTGAGAGATAAAGTAAATATTTCACATAACCCAGAAAGTAACGCAAAACTTTCATCCGGCATAGCTCCTATAGCAGAATATTTACAGAGGGGAATAAATGTCTCTCTGGGCACTGATGGAGCAGCCTCTAACAATAATCTGGATTTTATAGAAGAAATGCGCACCGCATCCTTTCTGCAGAAAATTAAGTATATGAATCCTGTAAAATTGAGCGCTAAAGAAGTGTTTCATATGGCTACACAGGGAGGAGCAGATGCCATTGGATTGGGGGATAAACTTGGATCTCTTGAGAAAGGCAAGCTTGCGGACCTTATAGTGCTTAATCTGGATTCTCCACATCTAAAACCTGTGTATGACCCGTATTCCCATCTGGTTTACTCTGCGAGAGCGTCAGACATTACGCATGTCATTGTCAATGGTGAATTTCTTTTAAAAGATGGCACTCCCACTACTCTTGATCGCGAAAGAATATTCTCTGATATAAAGGAACTGGAACAAGAGATCATTAAGGAGCTTAACTTATGAAAATAAAAGTACTGGGAGCCGCTAAAACTGTGACTGGTTCCTGTTACCTCATAGAATACCAGAATAAAAAGATCCTGGTGGATTGTGGTATGTTCCAAGGTCATGATGAGCACCTAAATTATGAACCCTTTGGTTTTGAACCTTCTGAATTAGACATGGTTCTCCTGACCCATGCTCATCTTGATCACTCAGGACGTTTACCTAAACTTGTAAGAGAAGGTTTTGAAGGGAGAATATTATCTACATCAGCAACACTTGACTTGGCAAGAATTATGCTTTTGGATGCTGCGAAACTGCAGGAGGAAGAAGCCGAAACTACATCAAGAAGAAATTTGAGAAGGGGTATGGAACCGGTGGAACCATTATATGACGTAGGTGATGCTATTGAGACCATCTCTTTTTTCGGTCCTGGAGTTAAGTATGATACTCGCCTGGAAATTTACCCTGGTCTTTATGTGACTTTTAGGGATGCGGGGCACATATTGGGATCTTCTTTTCTGGAAATAGAAGCCGATGGGAAAAGACTTATTTTTTCTGGAGACCTTGGTAATAGGGACAAGCCCATTGTAAGAGATCCCGAATCACCAAAATTACATGATGTAGATCATATTTTCATTGAG
>QNDO01000030.1 GCA_003644895.1 Candidatus Hydrothermota bacterium
CAATATTATAATGTAAGCCGATGGTCTTTCGCCCTCCCTGGGCCCAAGCCAGTCTGTAAGATACCCCGCCCATTTCAGATGGGGGAAAATCAGGGAATTTTTGTGAGGGTCACATGAAATAATGTATTTGAGGGGCTGGAGATTTGCTGCAGAGGCCGAAAGTCTTGCAAGATTAACAAGCTCTTTGAGTGTGTCGCAACCTATTTTGAAGGCCTCATGGAATCTTCTGTAGCTACGATTTTTTATCACAAGGTCTTTTAACATAACTTCCTCCTTGTATTCGCGATTACATAATAGAATATAATCATGGCAGGAGATTTAATCAAATTTGTGACCTTGACAATTTTTTTATCTCCCATTATTATACTATTCGACTAAAAAAGTTAAGGAGTCGAAAATGGATAAAAAGAACCATATAATAGAAGCTGCCAAGGGTCTTATTGGTAGGTTTGGTTTTAAGAAGACAACCATGGAAGATATAGCAAGGGCTGCTCGAATGGGGAAGGCCACTCTCTATTATTATTTTAAATCCAAAGAGGACATCCTCAGAGAAATAATAGAAAGAGAAGGTAATAGACTAAGGAAAAAGCTTCTTGAAGCTGTTGCTAATGGTAGAAATACCCGGGAAAAACTGGAGAAATATACCTTTACCAGATTTCATTTTCTGAGAGAACTGGGTGTTTATTACAGAACAATAAAAGATGAGCTATACAGTCATCTTGAATTTATAGAAAAGGAGAGGAAAAAGTTTGATCGATTTGACCTTGATATTCTGGAAAAAATCCTCAAAGAGGGTATGGAGGCAGGAGAATTCAAGATCAAAAATCCAAGATACTATGCCTTTTTATTATTGCAGGCCATCAGGGGGCTTGAATTTCCTATTTTGACAGGAGAGGCTCTATCGTTTGAGAGCAGAGAGATTGACCTGGATAAGGCTCTATCCACCCTTCTCAATATTCTTCTTTATGGAATAAGCAGGTCTGAGGCCTAAGTCTTACAAAAATGAGATTAAAAAGGAGGCTGTAGTTCAATTTTCGACTCAAAAACCAAATTAGTCTAAAATTTGAGGAGGAAACATGAAGGGAGAGGGGCTGGCAAGAGTTGTTTTGAAATGGAGGTTAACAATAATACTTTTGTCTGCCATAATCTCCATTTTTATGGTTATTGGCTTTCACAAACTCAGGGTGGAGTCGGATATATCAAAATGGCTCAAGCAAGACAGCCCCGAAATTCAATCGCTTAAATATATAAGTGAAATTTTTGGAGGGACAGACCTAGCCATGGTCGCCATTGAAACGGAAAATGTCTTCACCTATCCGGTTCTCCAGGTACTGGCGGAACTTCAAAAATCCTACGAGACTGTTGAGGGTGTTTCCGGTGTTACAAGCCTTATGAATATAGTAGACATAAGAGGTACCGAATCGGGGATAGAGGTTTCCACCCTCATCGACAAATTCAATATACCCGAGACCCCCGACTCCCTGAAAAAACTCAGAAACTATGTTCTTTCAAAGGATATTTACAGCGGGAAGATTGTATCCACCGATGGAAGAATCGCTCTCTTTTTAATAAAACTTAAAAGGGATGTAGAAAAGCCTGCTGTTGCTGATAAAATCAGGAATATAACCGAAAGAATCCTCAAAGATTCTCGTCTTTCTGTGAAGGTTTACTATTCTGGGAGCCCCATGCTCATAAAAGAAATCAATAAATACATTCTGGGAGATATGAAAAGGCTCGTCCCTTTCGTAATAGTGGTGGTGCTTGTGGTTCTCTTCCTTGGTATGAGGACATGGGAGGGGGTCGTCCTTCCTCTGGGTGTGGTCCTTTTATCCAGCCTCTGGAGTATGAGTCTCATGGCTTGGCTTAATATTCCCCTTTCTGTAATATCTAATACAATTCCTGTGTTGCTTATTGCAATAGGTACAGCTTATGGAATACATGTTATCACCCGATATAAGAGAAATACGGAGAAGGGGGGTTCAAGAGAAAACGGGATAAAGGCAACCCTCAGAGAGGTTTCCACTCCCGTATTTTTAGCTGCCCTTACAACAATCACAGCGTTTCTCTCATTTCTTGGATCCTATATCAGAACTATCTCTCACTTCGGTATTTTCACAGCTCTCGGGGTCTTCTTTTCCATGCTATTATCCCTTCTTCTAATACCTGCTGTATTGTCTTATCTCAGGATCCCCAGATCCATTGAGGAAAGAATAGGCATGAAAACCCTATGGTATGAAAAGATGTCCAGGAAATTTTCGGAGGTGATATTAAAACACGAGAGGATCACAGTGATGGCCGGCATACTTATACTGGTGTTGGGCATAGTAGGCCTCACAAGACTGAAGACATCTGCAAGTCTCATGGATTATTTCCCTAAAAAGAGTGAATTGAGAAAATCTACAGAACTTCTGCGGAATGAATTTGGTGGCGATATTCCAGTCTATCTCCTTGTTAAAGGGGACTTGAAAAATCCCTTAGTTCTTGATGAAATGCTTCAATTTGAAAAATACATGAGAATTCATTCCGACATAAGTTTCCCCCAATCTGTTGCAAATCTTATAGCCAGAATGAATGATGTATTGATGGGAGTTAAGGCTATTCCGGAAACAAAATCACAGGTGGAAAATCTCACATTTATGCTGGAAGGCCAGGCTCTTTTATCCCAACTGGTAAATTCAGATTACAGCGAGGGTATTATACAAGCCAATGCATCACTTTCCGCCTATGCTAAAATAAAGACCTATCTTGAACATAAATTTGTTAAAAATATTATCTCTGTTAAACTGGATACAGTTAAAGATGCAAAAGAGGAAATCCTTTCCTACTGGTCTGGGAAAATAGCAGAGCGAATCATATGGGATTTACGTTACTGGCAAAAGGATACTCTCTGGGATGCGCCACATCTCAAAGACACCTTGCATTCTCTTTATTCTCTGAAGATACATGCGAGTAAAGAGCTGATTGAAGAACTTTCTCAATCTTTCTCGGAATATTTTGAAGAAGAGGCAGGAGTTTTTCTCTCGAGCTCGAAAATACAAAAACTCGTAAAAGAATTTCTAAATGAAGTCCAAAATAGAAACATTGACACAACGAAATTAAACAGAATGGTGAAAAAATACATTCCTCGGAGTTTAGTGGAAGAAGATCCAGAGATGGTGGGTTACACACAGGACAGACTTATGTCAATAGTTATAGAAAAAATGAAGGCCCATAGGATTCAGGAAATTTACAGCAGAATTGCCCATCTTTTTCCCGATGATCTCAATCGTAATAAGGAATTCGTGGACGAAATTAAAGGGGAAATTTTTACCTTTTTGAGAGAAGAAATAGGCGTACCCTTGAATATTTTGAATGTCTCCACCAAAGATACTGTGAAGATTGGGGTAATTTATTCTGGGTTATTACCTGTGGAGAAAAAGATAGATGAAAATTTGTTTCAAAGTCAGATTCGAAGTCTCCTCATCGCCCTTTTTGTGGTGACTTTATTGGTCTCTATACAGCTAAAATCTTTTTCAGCTGGATTCATAACAGTATCCCCCATAATTCTTGTTGTGGCTATAAATTTTGGCATTATGGGTTTCTTTGGTATAAAACTTGATAGTGGAACCATGATGGTGGCATCTATCGCAATAGGAATAGGTATTGATTATGCAATCCATTTTATTTCCCATTTTAAGGAAGAATACAGAAAAACAGGCGATGTAATAGAATCTTTGCACACCACCATACATGAAAAGGGAAGAGCCATTGTGGTCAATGCCCTCACAGTTGGTCTTGGCTTTTTGATTCTAGTCTTTGCCAACTTAGTACCGGTGAGAAATTTTGGATGGCTTCTTGCTTTGACCATGCTAACAAGTGCAACCTTGGCTCTCTCCTTTTTACCAGCCCTAATTTTGATAGCAAAAAAATCTTTTATAAAAAATAAGGGGGAGGTTAAATCATGATCAGGATGTCCCTCATTCTCTTGGTATTTCTTGGAGGAATTGTAAATGCAGGCCTTACCCCTCAGCAAATTCTTGCAAAGGTGGATTCTGTCTCCAATGCTCCTCTGGACAGGAAGGCAGAGATAAGGATGATCCTGGTGGATAGAAACGGTAAAACGAGGGAACGCCTGGGAATTTCGTATGAGAAGAAAGGGAATAAAAGACTCATAAAATTCCTTAAACCTGCTGCAGATAGAGGTATAGGATTTCTCTCCCTTCCGGGAGATGTGATGTATGTTTATTTTCCTGCCTTTAAGAAGGTGAGAAGGATTGCATCACATGTAAAGAACACCACCTTTGCAGGTACTGACTTTACATATGAGGAACTCTCCACCTTCAGCTATTCCGAAGATTATGATCCTGCATTGCTGGAAGAGAGAGACACTGTTTATGTTCTGAAATTATTACCAAAGTCGGGCATCAAGAAGGAATACAGTTATCTCATAATGTGGGTAGACAAGGACAAGTTTGTTCCCAGGAAGGTGGAGTTTTTTGATAAGGCTGGAAATCTATGGAAGATTCTCGTACTGCGCAAAATAACCAGGAAGAAGAACTACTGGATTCCTCTGGAACTGGAGATGAAAGATCTAAAAAAGCAGCATGTTACCAGAATGGTTATAGAGAATCTGGAGGTCGATACAGGATTGCCTGATAAGTTCTTTACAAAGAGATATCTTGTGAGGTTAAAGTAGGAGGGGTGAAAAATGTTGAACTTTAATCGAGCTGGGTTCAGCGTGCAGCGCGAGGGGGAATTTTATGAAATAAATCGCTTCACGCTTTATGCTGCACGCTGCGCAAAATGCGCTAAATTTCTCCTATGGATTCTCCTTTCCATATTACTAATCTCTAGAGCATTTGCTCAGGTAAACATTGGTGGCTATGTGGAGACAATCAATCGTTACTGGATATCCCCTGATTCTGGAAAATGGACATGGAATGAGGTAAGAACAGAGGTGAATCTCGAGGCCACTCCAGGGGATAATCTTCATTTTTACAGTGAGGTGCGCCTCAGGGCATTAGGATTTCCTAACATCACCTCTATAACTGACCTTCAAAGGAGAGAGAAAGATAAGGCCTTCCCTTGGAGTCTTATGGTGAGAGAAACTTACTTGGATATTTATGGATTTATTTATCCAAATATAGACCTACGGGCTGGAAAACAAATAATAGCCTGGGGAACAGCGGATAAGATAAATCCCACCTCCAATCTTTCCTCTTATGATCTTGAAGATTTTTTCGAGTTTGGAGAGAAAATTGGGGTTAATGCATTGAGAGTGAATTTTACCCTGGAACCTGTCACCTTGGAGGCTGATTTTATTCCGGTCTTTACCCCCTCCACATTGCCTCCACCTGAATGGACTAACATAATGCTGGGAGAGGATATTCCACTTCCTACTGGCATGCATCTTGTGAATAAGAGTGATACTGTGAAGTTACCGGAGAGAAAACTGAATAAGTCCGCTGAGGCGGCTTTCAAGATCTCCGGCACATTATGGAACTGGGACTTTTCGCTTTCCTATTTTTATGGCTATGATGGCCTTCCCCTTGGGGAAAGGGTAGAAATAATTCCGCTGGATACTCTGGGTAATGTAAATCTGAAGATTATAACTTCTTACCCCAGAATCCAGGTAATAGGGGGAGATTTTGCAGGATCTGTGAAGGGGATTGGAGTATGGGGAGAAGGTGCACTTTATATTCCCGAGGATTTTATTATGACTAGAGTAATACCTAGCCCCTATGGTCCAGTAATGGAGATGGACACACTGCTTAAAAACAAAAGTCCCTATTTCAAATTTGTACTTGGTGCAGACTACACTTTTAAAAATGGTATGTACTTTAATATCCAGTATGTAAGAGGCTTTCTGCACGAGAGAGGAGATAGTCTCAAGGATTATTTTATTGCCAGAGTCGAAAAGAAATTTTTTAACGATGAATTGAAAATCGTTCCTGTAGGTATTGCTGCTACTATATCTGACTGGGATAACCCTCGGGAAAATTATGGTGTTGCTTATTTACCAGAGATTTCTTACTCACCTTACGACAATGTGGAAGTCCGCTTGGGGGCTCATATTCTCGACGGAAAGGGAAGGAATGTTTTTTCAAACATGAAGGAAAGAGACGAGGTTTTCCTGAGGGTCAAGTTGAGCTTTTAACTCTCTACGGGCAGGGATAGGTAAGCACTTTCCCAGGGGCCATCTCCCTCCCGCCTATCCCTGCTCGTAATTTGTCTTTAACCCTTTTAGCTTTTATAATCAAAAAGGGGTTAATATGATAAGATTTGGAGTTATAGGATATGGAATAATGGGAAAACTTTACTCTAGGATAATCGCAGAATCCCCTCGGACTGAACTTATCTGTGTAGCCTCAAAAAATGAAGGATCCAGGAATGCTGCCGAGGAGAAATATAATATCTTGGTTTATGATCGTTCAGAAAGCTTGGTAATATCCTTTCACTGAATGCAAGATGGTTGGAGGTTTAGACTCAAGATTGATTAGAATGTAAATTTTTTTTGCCTGAACAATCGAATAGCAGCATTCACTGCATCAGGGTCATATAGATTCCCTTTGTGTCTGAAAACTTCATGAAGAGCCTCATCCAGTGTGTAGGCAGGACGATATGGACGATGAGAAAACATGGCTTCTACTACATCTGCCACAGCTATAATTTTTGCCTCAAGTAAAATTTCTTTTCTCGTGAGTCCTCTTGGATAACCGGAGCCGTCAAGTCTTTCATGGTGCTGGTACACAATTTCTGCCACAGGCCAGGGAAAATCAATATTTTTCAGTATAGTATACGCTACTTCAGGATGCTGTTTTATCATTGTAAATTCCAGGTCAGTAAGTTTGGCAGGTTTTGTTAAAATCTCAATGGGTACCGAAATTTTTCCTATGTCGTGGAGGAGTGCGGATACATTTATACCCTGTATTTTCTGTTCATCGAGCCCCAGCTCCCTTCCTATAGCGCACGAAAGTCTAGCAACACGCTCCTGATGGCCAGCTGTATACGGATCCCTTTGCTCAATAAGTCTTGCAAAGGCTCTAACAACTCCTTCAAGAACCTTCTGGAGTTGTGAATAAGCTTTTTTCAGCTTTAATTCCGAAAGTTTGAGATTGGTTATTTCCCTTGAGATGAGCAGTACCTTCTCTTTATTGAGATGAATAAAATGCCCCTCCCAGTATCTAACACCTTCCGGCATTTCCAAGCTATATTCAAAACTAACAACCCTGTTACTAGAAATGGCTTCTCGTAAAGCATTCATAGCATTTTCAGCCACATCCTCAGGTAACACGTCGTGAATCCTTTTATTAAGAAAGTCTAAAGGTTTCACATATAGGTCTTCTTTCTGTTTGGCATAATAATCCACAAAACAGCCTTTCTTATCCAGTATGAATATAAGATCTGGTAATGCACTGAGTACAGCCTGTAAACGATTAACACTCTCCTCCAGGGCCTTCTTCATTTCCCTACGTTCAGAAATATCGCGAATAATCGCTATGGCATACCATTTATCCGCAATTTTTACCGAAGTAGTGGAGACCTCAATGGGAATCTCTGTTCTATCCTTTTTAAAAGCGGTATTCTCTATGGTTTTACCAATGATTGGAGCTTCTCCAGTTTCTCGGAATTGGGGAAGATAAGCTTCAAATTTGGTACGAAATCGCCGGGGAAGAATGAGTTCATGGATCTCCCTGGAGAGGGCTTCTTCTTGCGAATAATTGAAGATTTTTTCCGCGGATTTATTCCAGAGCACTATTTTCCCTGCATGGTCAGTCATAACAATGGCATCGGTAGTGGCATTCAATATACTCAGTAAACCATCTTTACTTGCGTAAAGAGCTTTTTCAAACTCTCGGATGTGTTTTTCCTGATTTTCTATAGAATTTCCCCCTTTTCTTGCCTTGTTTTCTAAAAATAACTTTTTAACTCCTCTTTATTATAAGGCACTTTTTTGTTTTTACCTAATTTATATATAGAAAGCCTTACTGTGAAAATTTGAGAATTTGTAATGAAGTATTGGATGCTTCATGATTGAAGATGATGATTATGTGGAAAAAATATAAAGGAATAGTAATAGTATTCTATATTATTATACATTTCCTATCCTGCGGAAGTAATCCTGTTAAGAGATTCATGGATGTTCTCTCTATGAGCGATGATATGGCATTCTCAGTACTGGAAACGGAAGACAGAGGCTTCATAATCGTGGGGGTGACCTATTCTGAGGGTAAAGGTGATATTTATTTGATAAAAACAGATAGCTCTGGAGATCTTCAGTGGTATGAAGTTTTTGGAGGAAAGGGAGACGATGTAGGGAAGTCCATTCTTAACATTGAGGATGGATATATCATTGCAGGATGGACAAGGTTCTATGAAACAAGAGGTTATGATATTTTGCTACTAAAGACAGATCTTCAGGGAAAGGTAATGTGGCAGAGGAACTTTGGGGGGAGGGGAGATGAGATGGCTTTATCTCTGGTGGAGGCGGCCGATGGTGGATATGTTATTGCTGGCTGGACCAATTCCACAGGTAATGGTAAGAAAGATGTATCTCTAATAAAGGCGGATGATAATGGTAATATTGTGTGGCACAAAACGCTCGGTAGTGATAAGGATGAAGTAGCTTATTCTATTTGCCGAACCGAGGGAGGAGAATATATAGTTGCAGGTTGGACTTCATCCTTTAGCAAAAACAAAGATGTGTATGTTTTAAAGGTAGATGGTAATGGAAAACTCATCTGGCAGAATACTTACGGGGGTGAGAAGGACGATGGAGCTTATAGTGTAAAAGAGGTAGGAGGAGAATATATTGTGACAGGATGGACAAAATCTTACGGAGCAGGTAGAGATGATGTATTGCTTCTTAAAATTGATACAGAGGGAAATTTATTATGGAGAAATACTTTTGGGGGAAGACATAATGAATCCGGAGCTTATGTAAATCCGCTGAAAGAGGGAGGATATATTATAGCTGGATGGACAGACTCTGAAGGAAAAGGTGGAGATGATGTGTATCTTGTGAAAACAAATTCAAGAGGCGATATGCTGTGGTATAAAACCTTTGGATGGCTGGGAAATGACCTGGCCAGTTCGGTACAGCAAACAGCAGATGGGGGCTATATTATAGCCGGTACCACAGAATCCTATAGCAGGGGGGACAGGGAGGTTTATTTAATCAAAACTGATAGAGATGGTAACCTTCTGTGGCATAAGATATTCAGCTGGAAATATGAGGAAACAGAAATACTGGTAAAAAGGTTTACTTCTCTAGGCCGGTAACGGCGCTATTTTTTCAATACCGATACGAAAAAAAGATTTTTTGAATAAAGTTTTTTTTCATTTATAATATCCCCATATTTTGAAGGAGGGGAAAATGCACAGGGAAGAGATCAGAAAAATCATAAAAGAAGAGGGAATAAAATTCATCCAGCTCTGGTTTACAGATCTGGAGGGGAGTCTTAAGAGTGTGTCCATACCTGCTTCAAGATGGGATGATGTTCTCACATGGGGAGCTTCTTTCGATGGCAGTTCCATCAGGGGATTTGCTAGAATTGAAGAAAGTGACATGTTCTTGTATCCGGATCTATCCACCTTTGTGATTCTTCCTGTGGAAAGCAGTGTGGGTAAAATCGCCAGGGTCTTCTGTGACGTAAAGACTCCCGATGGTAATTATTATGAAGATTCTCCCAGATGGATACTCAGGGAGGCTCTTAAAGATGCAGAGAAAGAAGGATTTACCTATTATGTGGGTCCAGAGCTTGAATTTTTCTACTTTAAGTCCCATAAGGGCACTGAGTTTCTGGATTTCAAGGGGTATTTTGATTACATACCACCTGATACTGGTGAGGCTCTTTTGAGGGAAACTGTGGAACTACTGGCTTCCATGGGAATAGAAGTGGAATATATCCATCACGAAGTTTCTCCCTCTCAGTATGAAATAGATCTTAAATATAGCGATGCCCTAACCATGGCTGATGCCCTGGTAACAGCAAAATTTATTGTAAAATATGTGGCTGAAAAGAATGGATACTATGCTACATTTATGCCAAAGCCTGTGGAGGGGATCAATGGCAGCGGCTTACATCTACATCAATCACTTTTCCGAGGGAAAGAGAACACTTTCTTTGATGAAAGCGATCCTTATCATCTTTCAGAAATGGGGCGTGGGTTTCTTGCGGGGTTGTTACGACATTCCCGAGAGATAACCCTTGTTACCAACCAGTGGATCAATTCCTATAAGAGGCTTGTTCCAGGATATGAAGCTCCTGTATACATATGCTGGGGAAGATACAACAGATCCCCACTGGTGAGGATTCCCGCTATTCCATTGGAGAAGAAGTCATCCATGAGAGTGGAGTATCGTTCACCTGATCCTGCCTGCAACCCCTATCTGGTCTTTGCAGTCCTCCTTACCGCTGGTCTTGAAGGTATTAAGAAGAAATATGACCTTCCATCTGCAATGGAGGAGAATGTGTATCACTTTACCTCTGAAGAAAGGAAGGAGAAGGGAATTGAATCTTTACCCGGCAGCCTTATAGAAGCGATAATGGAGGCAGAAAAGGGTACAATCGCAAGGAAGGTACTGGGAGATTCTGCCTTTGAAAAGCTCATCGCTTCAAAAAAGGCACAATGGGACGAGTACAGAACAAAAGTGACAAAATATGAGATAGAGAAATATTTCCCGGTGCTGTGAGAAAACAGATATTTAATGAGTTTTCGTAAATATAGATCAATAGCCGATTAATTTTTTAATAAGGAGTAACTTAAATGAAGAAAAAATTGTTAATTACTGGAATAGAAGGAACTATAGGGAGAATATTAAGGGAAGCTCTTTCAGGGTATGAAATCTACGGCGTGGATATAAAAGATTCCCGCTTCCCCAAGTACTTCAAAGTTGATATTTCAGATTATCCGATGGTCGAAGAAGTCTTCAGAGAGGTTATGCCTGATTATGTGGTTCATCTTGCAGCGGACCCCAGAGTTCATGCACCATGGGAGTCTGTGCTTAAAAATAATATAATAGGGACCAGAAATATATATGAGTGCGCCAAAAAATTTGGAGTTAAGAAAATTGTTTTTGCAAGCTCCAACCATGTTACAGGATGTTATGAGAATCCGGAACTTTATAGTAAGGAGAACCCCAGGAAAATAACAGTATACGATCCCATAAGGCCTGACGGTGATTACGCTGTAAGTAAGGTGTTTGGGGAAGCGCTTGCAAGAGAATATTTTGAACTCTATGGAATTTCATCCATCTGTTTGAGAATCGGGGCAGTTTTAAGAGACAACGACCCTCCACGTGATAAAAGACTCATGAAAATATGGCTCAGTCACAATGATCTCATTCAACTGGTTGAGAAGAGCCTATCCTCAGATGTAAAGTTCGGGATATATTACGGAATTTCAAACAACAGAGGGTCCTTTTTGGATATTTCAAATGCCAGGAGAGAACTTGGGTATAAACCCCAGGATGATGCATTTCAAATGGCTTGAAAAAGAATATTCGGGGTATAGAAAGTAGTATTTCCTTTTTTAATTATTTTTAGGATTTTTATTTTCGAAGGTAAGCCTTATAATGTCTTTAACATAGGAGGGGGTTATGATTAAAGTTCTAGTCATCAATGGCAGTCCCAGGATGGAGAAG
>QNDO01000031.1 GCA_003644895.1 Candidatus Hydrothermota bacterium
ATGGTGAACAAGAACGAAGGAGTAGCAGTCATCCTCGGGGATACCATAATAGAAGTTGAGCTTCCGCGGAAAAGGAAGATTGAAGATTTTATTGCAGTAAAAAAGGTCAGTGATCCACGGAGATTTGGTGTAGTTGTTATGAATGAAGAGGGTCAAATTATAAAAGTTGTGGAAAAACCTGACACCCCTGTATCTGACCTCGCTATTGTAGGACTCTATTATTTTGGAAATGCGGAGCTTCTGTTCGAAAGTCTGGAATACATAATAAAGAATGATATACGAACCAAGGGGGAGTATCAGCTAACAGATGCAATTGCAAGGATGATTGACCAGGGATGGAAAGCAAAGCCCTTATTTGTTAAAGAATGGTATGATTGTGGTACAGTGAATGCACTACTCGAAACCAACAAGATTCTTCTTCAAAAATATCATAGAGAAGTTAAGTTTCCTGGTTCTCTGGTAATACCTCCCTGTTATTTTGATGAAGGTGTTGTAATAGAAAATTCTCTGATAGGACCCTACGTGACCATCGGTAAAAGAGCGAAGATTTCCAATGCCATAATTAGCAATTCTATAATTGGAGAAGAGGCTGAGGTGGAGAACATTACAATAACGGGCTCTCTCATCGGAAAGAGAGCTTATCTTAAAGGAGTTTTTAAAAGAGTAAATCTAGGAGATTATTCAGAACTCATAGAGGATTAATCTAATTGAGATTGAGTCTCTTTTTCTATTGACAATTCACCTCCTAAGTTATATTATAATAAACTAAAAGGAGGTGATACCATGTTCTGGGGTTTTGGAAGAGGATTTGGTTGGGGTAGAGGATTCGGATTCGGCAGAGGCTGGTGGTCTGGAAGAGGTTTCGGCTGGGGTGCGAGACTTGGATATTGTCCATGGACAGGGCTTCCAAGAGGTTGGAGATGGTGGTATCCGTATTCTACCTATGGATATTATGGTTATCCATACACAGCAACTGCTGGCCTTCCTTATACCACCACCCCCTATGCCAGTGGAATAACTGATGTGAATATTCTTAAGGCACAGGCTGATGCTCTGGAGGCTGAACTTAAAAGGATTGGAGATTTAATTAATGAAATGGAAAAGAAAGGAAAATAAATATGAAGATTGCAATCACAGCACAAGGTAAGGATTTAAAAGCACCGGTGGATTTTAGATTCGGTCGGTGTCCATATTTTGTCATTGTCGACACGGATTCTATGGAGTTTGAAGCATATGAAAATCCGGCAATGATGGCTCCCGGTGGTGCAGGCATTCAAGCTGCACAATTTGTTGCTTCACTTGGAGTTACTCATGTTTTGACAGGTGAAGTTGGCCCCAATGCTTATCCAGCTCTTATGGCTGCAGGTATTCAGGTGATAACAGGCATTCAGGGAACCGTGGAGGAGGTAGTTAAAGCCTTCAAGGAGGGCAGACTGGCTTCAGGGATGCCTCTGGAGAGTATCTCCCAGGAAAACCTTAACACTCTCAGGGAGCGGCTTGAGAGGATGAAACAGGAGCTCGAGAATTTAATTGAAAGAATTAAACATTTGGAGGAGAAAAAATGAAAATTGCTGTTACTTCACAGGGTCCGGATTTGAATTCTCCTGTGGACCCCAGATTCGGTAGATGTCAGTATTTTATTATTATTGATACTGATACCATGGAATATGAAGCTATTTCAAATCCTGCACTGAATGCTACAGGTGGCGCAGGGGTGCAGGCGGCACAGTTGGTAGCTTCCAAGGGTGTCAGAGCTGTTCTCACCGGTGAAGTAGGACCCAATGCAGAGTATGCCCTTTCCTCAGCTGGTGTACAGATTATACGTGGTGTAAGTGGAACAGTACTGGACGCAGTTAACTTTTTTAAAACGCAAGCGGCAGGAACAGTTCCTCCCGGCATACAGGGACCCGGAGGATTTGGAGGTGGAATGGGCCCTGGAGGTGGGTTTGGTCCGGGAGGCGGTAAAGGAATGGGATTTGGTGGTAGAGGAAGAGGAAAAGGAAGAGGTTTTGGGGGTGGTAGAGGCAGAGGAGCGGGTAGAGGAAAAGGCTGGTTCTGATGAAGATAGCGGTGGCGTCGGGAAAGGGTGG
This sequence comes from Candidatus Hydrothermota bacterium, assembly GCA_003644895.1. Classification (GTDB taxonomy): domain Bacteria; phylum Hydrothermota; class Hydrothermia; order UBA1063; family UBA1063; genus B29-G16. Next base: position 2,091 of record QNDO01000031.1, read on the forward strand.
AACAGGGAAGACCACAATTGCAACTTCTTTTGTTTTTGCCTTACGTAGCACTTACGATGTTGTATATGCAGATCTGGATGTGGAAGAGCCCGATGGCCACATATTTATTAATCCCCATATTAAAAAAGAGGAATTAATTACTACTCTTGTTCCCCGTATAGTGGAGGAAAAGTGTACTTACTGCGGGATATGTCAGAAAGTATGCGCATTTAATGCTATTTTTGTATTCAAAAATACCCGGAAAATCAGTGTTCTCGATGAACTCTGTAAAGGATGCGGAAACTGCATGTACAACTGTCCGGAAAGCGCAATATACGAAATACCCAGAGCAATTGGGGTACTTAGATATGGAGAAAGAGATGATATTGAATTTTATGAAGGAAGGTTAAATATTGGTGAGATAATGACTACTACAGCTATAAGCTATGTAAAAGAAAAAATAGGCAAACATATTGAAGGTGATACCGTTGTGGTGTTTGATTCACCTCCGGGTACATCTTGTCCCATGGTAGAATCAGTGAAGGACGCAGATTTTGTGATTCTTGTAACTGAACCTACTCCTTTTGGTCTTTTTGATCTCAAAATGGCCCACGGCGTAATTAAAAAGCTTCAAAAGCCTTACGGGATTATTGTAAATAAATATGAGTCTGGTTTTAAGGAAATGGAAGAATTTTTTGATAGAGAGAACATACCTGTTTTACTTAAGATTCCTTTTGAAAGAAGTATTGCGGAAGGTTACTCTAGAGGAATTACCCTTTCCTTACAGGATAATTCATGGAATGAGAAATTTAAGGAGCTCTTTTACAGAATAAAGGAGCAGATCCAGTGATAGAATTCGCCATTGTTAGTGGAAAGGGCGGAACAGGAAAGACCACATTGACGGCCTCTTTTGCGGTGCTTGCTGAAAACAAGGTAATTGCAGATTGTGATGTAGATGCTCCTGATCTTCATCTCTTGTTGAAACCCGAGATAAAGCAAAAATCAGAATTCCATGGTATGAAGAGGGCTTATATAAGAAAAGATGAATGCATTGAATGTGGTATATGTCGTGATAAATGTAGATTTGATGCCATTTCAGAAGATTATGTTGTAGATCCAATAAGCTGCGAGGGATGTGAAGTCTGTTTTTATGCCTGCCCTGTGAAAGCCATTGAAATGAGAGATACAGTATCTGGATACTGGTTTGTATCAGATACTCCCTATGGTCCCATGGTTCATGGAATTCTTGAAATTGGCGAGGAAAATTCAGGTAAACTTGTCACAGTGATCAGAAAACAAGCATTGTTTCTTGCACAGAAGCAAAATGTCAACTATTTGATCGTTGATGGGCCACCAGGTACGGGGTGTCCTGTAAATTCAACACTTTCTGGACTTAAATATACAGTTATTGTTACTGAACCCACACAATCAGGTCTTCATGACCTGGAAAGAATTGTGAATCTTGCTCATCATTTTAATGTGAGGCCTTTTGTTGTAATAAATAAACACGATATTAATGAGGAAGTTTCTCTAAGTATAAAGAAAAGATTGAATGAGATAAATGCAAATTTCCTTGGAAGCATTCCCTTTGATAGGACTGTTAACGATGCTTTAAAAATAGGGAAACCAGTAGTTGAATTTGCACCCGAATCAGAGGCCTCCCTGGCTATTAAAGAGATATGGGAAAGGTTTAAGAAGAGCGTTCTGGCATAATTCCGTTGTATAGTGTAAATTGCAAGGTGGAAGTCAAGAATTGAAAATAATCCTCGCTTTCCGCTTTACGAGTATTCGTTCACCGTTTCCGGTCTACGGTCTTCCGAATAACGCTCTCCACTTTACACTTCTTCATGCAAAATTTTCTCTATCAGGGTCACCAGGAAATCAAAAACCTCATTGAATCCTCTGGACACATCGAACCATTTTACGTCATCAAAACTTCTGAAAAAGTATTCTTGTCTTCTTGAATAAATTCGTGTCTTTTTAGCTGTTAAACGTTTTGCTTCATCCATAGTGATATCTCCATTCAGATACTGAATGACTTCTCTGTAACCTATAGTATTTAGAGAAGGTAATCGCTGAGAATATCCCATGTCAAGAATCTGTCGCGTCTCTTCAACAAGTCCTTCTTTAAACATCCTTTCCGTTCTTTCATTTATTTTTTGGTAAAGAAGCTCCCTTGTCATTATAATACCGATATATAAGGGCTTGTATTTAGGAGGTTTTTTTAACTTTTTCTGTGCCTCGGTTAATGGGATATTCAGTGTATAATAGACCTCGAGAGCTCTGGTTATCCTTATCCAATCATTTGGGTGAATTTTTGAGGCTGCCTGCGGATCAACGACTTTAAGCTCTCTGTATAGCGTCTCTATACCTTCCTCTTCCAATCGTCTTAGTATTTTTTCTCTTATCTCGGTTTTTTTGCGGGGCTCTTCAAAAAGGCCCTCAAATAATGCTTTGTAATAAAGAGGAGTACCACCTATTATAATAGGAATTTTATCGTTCTTTTCAATTTCTGGAATGATTTTTTCTACCTCTCTTGCAAATTCGCCGGCACTAAAAGCCTCATCAGGATTTTTAATATCTAATAAGGAATAAAATTTTCTCATATCACGGGGAGGTTTTGCAGTTCCTATATCCATATATCTGTAAATTTTTCTCGAATCACAGGATATAAAATGTATTTTTTCTCCGAATCTGTCCAGTAATAACTTTGCTATTTCTTTTTTACCGGAAGCTGTCGGGCCAAGTATTGAAAGTATCTTCCTCATTAATCTACCGTCAGAGTCTTGGAGATATTCTTGGGAAAATCAGGGTCAATCCCTTTTCTGATACTCATATAATAGGCCACAATTTGCATAGGAATTACAGCAAGTATTGGTACGAGAAACTGATTTACATCAGGGAGCGGTACAAATATATCACTTTCCCTTTGAAGTTCTTCGTCTGGAGGAGCAATTGTGATGATTTTCCCTTCTCTACATTTAACTTCATTGATGTGAGAGAGTATCATATCCTTATCTTCCTTAGTAGAAAGGAATATAACGGGGTAATCTTTTTCAACTATGGAAAGTGGGCCGTGTTTAAATTCTGAAGAATACATCCCCTCTGCGTGAACATAAACCACTTCTTTTATTTTGAGGGCCCCTTCCAGCGCAATGGGATAGGTCATTCCATATCCAAGTACATAAAAGTCCCCCCAGGAATACAATGCCTCTATAATTTTCTCTTTATATCTTTCTGAAATTTTCAATGCTTCCACAAGAAGCGGGGGAACCTCTTCGAAATCTAAATCAGGCGGCGTGATTCCTTTAAGCTCAGCGAGTTTTAAAGAAAGATGAAGAAGTGCAATCACCTGATTTACAAAGGTTTTGGTAGCTGGAACACTTATCTCTACATCAGAAAGGACAGGAACAACATAATCACATTTTAGAGCTATAGAGGAACCGAGTACATTTATTAATCCCAGTAAAGGTCCTTTACCGTCGAACACATCTATGGCATTTTTTACGTCCTTTGTTTCTCCGCTTTGCGTTACTGCAAAAAGTAGATCTCCTTCAGCAAGTACTGGACCATATCTCTCTCCGAATTCTGAAGCAGGGACTGGGATAAAAAGTTCTTGCGATATTCTAGAAAAATAAAAACTCCCCATCAGAGCAGCGTGCAAAGAAGTACCACTACCGATAATAAATTTTTTATTTGCTTTCAATATTGTTTTTGCGATGATATTTTCTTCTGTAAAGTCTTTTAGAAAATTTATGAGATTTCTCGCTTTCTCTGGCGACTCATTGATTTCCTTTAGCATAAAATGAGGGTATTCTCCCTTTTCTGCTTCTTCGATGCGCAAGTCGTTATGAACTGGTTCTCTTTGAAGTTTTTCGTTGGTGATCAGATCATAAATCTTATAATAATTATGGCCAAATTCTACCATTTCTCCGTCATTTAATGTTACAATGTTCCGTGTGAGATCGAGAAGTGCTACTAAGTCGCTGGAGACTGCAATAAAATTCTCACCCACTCCAAGAAAGAGAGATGATCCCTTTTTGACTGCAAAAAACTTTTCTTCGTCTATTTTGGTGATGCTAAAAGCATAATCGCCTCTCATTTGCCTGAATGCACTGAATATAGCTTTTTTCATACTATTTGAAGATTTGAGGTTTTCTTCAATTACATGTACCAGGGTTTCACCGTCATTTTCTCCAAGAAAATTATGACCTTTGGAAATTAATTCCTCCCGTAAAAAGGGAGAATTCACAATGTTCCCATTATGTGCGCCAATCAAACTTTTCTTGCAGTCAAAATGGGGCTGGGCATTCTCAAAGCTGGGCCTGCCATAGGTGGCCCATCTCAATTGAATAGTTCCCTTGTATCCTTTAACTTCTCTGAAATTCAATTCTTTTTCCACTTTGTGTATTTTACCGGGAGACTTTCTTATTTCAAAATTTCCACTTTTTGTCACATATCCAATTCCCACTGTATCATACCCTCTATATGAAAGTCTATAGCCGGCTCTTGTAAGAATTTCACCTAGTTCTTCTTTATCCTCATCGAATATTATACTGAAGAAACCGCACATTTTACGCCTCCTCCTTTAAAATTCTAAAGAGCATGGAGAGCATTATAAATTCTACAATAATATGACTTCCACCAAATGTCATAAAAGGTAAGGGAATCCCTGCTACAGGGAATAAACTAACATTTGCAGCCATGTTTAAAGCATAGTGATAGAAAAAATATCCCCAGATACCAAGTAATATACCTTTATGATACCTCCCGGTCCTCTGAGTCAATTTTAATATAAATACTAGAAATAATGAATACAGTAAAAGAAGAAATGATGTGCCGAGAAATCCAAATTCTTCACCAAAACTGGTAAAAATAAAGTCAGTATGTGCTGCAGGAAGAAAGGCTAGTCCCTTTTGGGTTCCCTTACCGAGTCCTTTCCCAGTTAAACCACCTGATCCTAATGCAATCTGAGCCTGATAAATCTGCCATGCTTCTCGATTTTTGTATTTTTCTGGTGCGAGAAAGGCAGTCAATCGTTGCTTTTGGTACTCCTTTAGTCCCTTTTTCCAGATTATAGGTGTTGAGAGAGATACTGTTAATATAAGGAAGAGATTTATAAGTATTATAAAAGGAGAAAAGTTTCGCAGTTTCAAATACACAAAAGTCCCAACAAAAAGAATTACTATTAATAATGGGTGAATGGAAAAGAGGGCACTGAGAGGCACAAGAATAAGAGGAATAAGAATCTCTCTCGGGGCTCCCACACCATAGGTAATTGCAAAGAAAATAAAGAAATAAGTCACTGATGTGGCAAGATCAGGCTCAATCAGTACCAGAGCGGCGGTCAACATAGTTACGAGTAAGGCCTTTAATACCTGGCTATTTTTAATCTTTTCTCTCTCTGCATATATCCGGGAAATAACCAGAATCAATGAAAGCTTGGCAAATTCGGAAGGCTGAATATTAAAGAATCCTATAGGAATCCACCTTTTTACATCCTCATGCGAAGAGAATAATACTACTACCAGCAGGATTAGTATAAGAACATGGAATACATAGGATAATAATTTGAGATTTTTAAAAGGTAAAAGGTAGAAAAGCATACCAGCGACAATAGCAAGTATTAACCTCTGGATTTGTCCCCAGAAAAAGATATCCTTTATAGCACTTAGCTCCAGCAAACCGACCAAGGTGATAATAATTGCAATAATAAGTATTCCTATCAAATAAAATTGCTTATTTTTTCTCATACCACCTCTCAAGGATCTTGGCTGCAATAGGTGCAGCGGCCTCGCTTCCGTGTCCTGCGTTTTCTACTACCACGGTTATTACAATTTGCGGATTGTCATAAGGTGAAAAGCATGTGAATAATGAATGATCTTTGCCATGCGGATTTTGAGCTGTTCCTGTTTTGCCTGCGAAGCTGAATTGTGGAGAGTAAAGGAAACTGGCTGTACCATGTTCTCCTTCAATCACCTGAAGCATGCCTTCTCTCACAATTTCGAAATCTTCTCTTGGAAGATCCCATTTTATGTATCCGGGATTGTGATCTGCAAGGAGATGAGGAATCGCACTTACACCTCTATTCGCTATGATACCTGTAACAACTGCAATCCATATCGGTGTGAGCAGTACCTCCCCCTGTCCTATGGCTAAATTCATAACATACCCCTCTGTAAATCCGTAATCACCATATTTTTTCCGATAATAATCCACATCTGGAAGCAACACCTGATATTCTCCGGGTAAATCTATACCTGTTTTTATTGGTAACCGAAAGTCCTTGAGAATATTTAAGAAATTCTCAAGTCCCACTGTTAATCCTAACTGATAAAAATATACATCGCACGATTGAGCTATTGCCTGTATCAAATCAAGACTGCCATGCCCTGAAGATTTCCAGCATTTCCATACTCTTCTTCCGAATCTATAACTGCCTGGGCAATAAAATACGGTATTTCTCTCAATTTTACCGCTTGCAAGTCCAATCAGAGCGGATATTGGTTTAAACACAGAACCAGGAGGATAGAGTCCCTGTATGGTTCTGTTTATGAGAGGAGACGATGGGTCTTTTAGATAGTCCTCCCACCTAAGTTTAATAAGTGAAGAGCCGAAATAAGGCTTTGAATACAGCGAATAGATATCCCCTGTAATTGGGTTATAGACTACACATGCACCCTTTTTGTATGGAAGAAATAAGGAATCTATATAGTGGGTTAGGTCTGAATCTATGGTGAGTCTGAGAGACTTCCCTTTTACAGGTGGTATTGGAGGCCGAGGATTAAGATCTACAATGGCGCCTTTGGAGTCCATGGCAATAAATCTGTATCCATCCCTGCCCCTGAGGATTGTATCATACACTGCTTCCACTCCAGATTTGCCAACTACATCTCCAGGGCTTAAATTGAACTTTTCAATTTCTTCTTGTGAGGCTTCACCAACGTATCCAATAATATGAGACAAATAATTGAATTGGGGGTAATATACACGTGAGGGGTCCGCATCTACCACAACGGAAGGAAATTCTTCATAATTTTCTTCAATAATCAGAGCTTTATGAAATGGTATTCCTGTTTTTATTGTTATATAATTACTTTTAATCTTCAAAGTTTCAGGATCTACGTCTAACCTTCCCAGAATTTCCTTGAGCTTTTTTAGACCCTCAGGGGGTATTAAATCAGGAATAAGAGAAACCCTGAATACAGGTTCCCAGTGTGCTAATAATTTTCCCTTTCTATCATAAATGTCTCCACGAGGAGCATGTAACTTAAGTGGTTTCAAGTAATTTTTCAAAGAAAGTTCGTAATAATATTTATGCTTGAGAATCTGTACCTGGAACAATCTTAAGAATAATATTGTGAATACCAACCATATACCTATGTTAAAGATCTTATTTTTATTCATTCCTTTATAATTCAATATACGACTGTAACCGCCACAGAAAGCAAAGTTGTAAACAAAAATTTAAGTGATAGATTGATAATCTGTATATCCAGGAGAATTGCTTTAACCCCAAAGTAGACCAGGAGTAAAACAAATATTACCAGTGTTTTTGTTACAAACAGCCTTAAATTCAAAGTAGATCTTATAAATACGATTATCTGCTGAAAAATCACAAAGAGTATAGGAGATATCCAAAAAGCGCGCATAGATATTCCATCAATAAGTATTCCGATAACAAAGGCAGCCAGGAAACCCCAAAATGGCGATGCTGTAAAGAAGAAAGGTAGTAGTAGTGCAATTGCTATATCAGGTGAATTTTTAGGAAGTAAATGCTGGGAAATAGCTGCAAAAAATATAATTAGAAGTATTGTTATTCTCCGTTTCATCACTTTCCCTTTCTCAGAAGTAAGTGCAGGTTTCTATAGGGTTGAAAGAAAGGCAATACTTTGCATTTTTTGAAAAGTGGATTATTTTCATCTTTCAAAACAGTGTCCACGATACCTACCGGGATGCCCGCGACTTTAAACTCCCCTATACCAGCCGTGACGAGAGTATCGCCCTTTCTGAAAGAAATGTCTAGAGGGATAAATCTAACTTCCGGTCTTTCCGAACCGTACAATATTCCCAATGTTCCGGTTCTCACATTTTTTACTCCGATTCTAAACTCTTTATTAAAAATTGTCATTATTTCAATAACCCCATCTTCTGATTTAAATAATTTTCCTGCGAGATTTCCATAAATATCCAAAGCAAGAAAATTTGCATCTCTCAAAGGGTTCTTCACTTTTAGAGTAATATATCTTGGAATTCCAAGTGGGTTATAAGCTGTAATATTACCTTTGATATAAGGCAGTTTTTTAACTGGAGTCTCCTGCTTTACGGTTTCAACATAAAATTTTTCTTTTAATTCAGCTAGTTGCTGCGCTAAAGAGTCCCTTTCCACTTCTGCTTTGCTGATATCTTGTAAGAAGGTAGCAATTTTTTGCGCTGGGTAGTATAGAGTTTTAATCAGGACCCCATGTAGTCCTCTTTTAAATATAGGAATGTTGACGACAATAGATAACAATAGAAAAAGGAAAAATTCCCTTTTCATCAAACTTCGGCTCTTCTTTTGATGGAGGATTTTTTCTGTTTCATCAGTACATGTTCGTAGTCCTCAATATTATCAATAATTTTCCCTGCGCCCATAACCACACATTCAAGGGGATTATCAACTTTTTTTACTGGAATATTTGTCTCCTCCATAATAAGCTCATCTAGGCCTTTTAAAAGAGATCCTCCTCCAGTGAGGTATATGCCTCTATCGATAATATCCGCCACAAGTTCAGGGGGAGTTTTCTCTAAAGCTTTTTTAATTGCTTCAATTATCTGGTTGATAGGTGATTTTAAAGCCTCCCTAACCTCTGTTGAAGTGATCTCTATGGTTTTGGGTGCGCCGGTTACTAAATCTCTCCCCCTAACCTCCATGCTTTCTTCAACTTTTGAAGGAAAGGCATTCCCCAGATAAATCTTGATCTGTTCTGCAGTCTGTTCGCCAATCGCTACTCTGTATTTTTCTCTTATATAACTGGCAATCGCTTCATCCATCTCATCTCCGGCCACGCGTAAGGAAATATTGGTTACAAGTCCTGAAAGAGATATCACCGCAATCTCTGTAGTTCCACCACCAATATCAATTATCATATTGCCCGTAGGTTCGTTTATGGGTAGTCCAATTCCAACAGCGGCAGCAATTGGTTCTGAAACAAGAAGTACTCCGGTAGCTCCCGCGTTCTCTGCAGAATCTCTTACTGCTCTTTTCTCTACCTCTGTTATCCCAGAGGGAACCGCAATTAGGACCTTGGGCCTGAAGAAAAGATTCTTGCTGAGCACTCTTGATAAAAAATTGTAGAGCATCTCTTGAACAAGATCAAAGTCAGCGATTAATCCATCTTTCATAGGTCTTTGAGCAATAAGACCTTCTGGGGTCTTTCCCAACATTTTTTTTGCTTCTTCTCCACAGGCAACTACTTCTCCTGTGTATTGATCAACAGCCACAACTGAAGGTTCTCTTAGAACAATCCCCCTGTGTTTTATGTAAATAAGAGTTGTAGCAGTTCC
>QNDO01000032.1 GCA_003644895.1 Candidatus Hydrothermota bacterium
CCCATTCCTAGTTACTGATTTTAACCACACATTGGAGGGTACAATTCTGTTTATTTCATCCAGCAATCTTACATAATCATCCCGCCCATTTGAAAGTTCTTTAATTACGTCTATCTTTTTCTGGGTTTCCTCAATCTGCTTTTTGAATCCTTTAATTTCATTGGCTTTTTTCTGCAATTCTACTTTTTCCTTCTTCAACGAGATGATTTCTTTGTTAAGTTTGGATATCTTCCTAGAAATTGAGATACTAACCACGAGACTCACTATGATCAGAAGGAACAGTATAGAGAGTGAAACAATTATGTGTGGAAGAATAGGTACTTCCTCGAGAGCTATCGCTTCTTCTACTGGGATCAGGTTAATGGTGGGCTCCTTCATATAATATTGTAGCATAAGGCCGATCTCTACAGTCATGAGAGGAGCAATCTCCTGAACGTGGGGGACCGCTTCTGTATTCACTATACCCAGTGGATCCACAATTTCGGTAGATGTCTTAAACCTCTCCTCAAGGAACTCGCTGAGTCCCATAATGAAGGCTCCTCCACCGGAAAGATACCACTTGGTGATGCTCTTTTCCTCAGGTATGGCGCCTTGGAAGTACCTCTCAAGGTTTCCAACAAATCTGTCATGAAGAGAAGCCATGGTATCTTGATATGCGTCGTGGTCTACTTTCTCGCCAGGGCCTTTAAATAGAACTTCTTCCGCCTCTTCAGGGCTAATATCTAGAAATCTAGACATGGAATCAATATAGGTTTTTATGGAAACAGGTACATCTCTTGAAAACAGGAATTTTCCATCCTCTACTATGAGCAGAACCGTATTTTCGTATCCCACATGAGCAACAAGCTGAACACCCTCTTCCTGGAAAAATTGATTCTCTTTAAGGGCAAAGTAAGCAGCCACGGGATCAACTGAAATACCCAGGGGCTCTAAACCTGCTGCTCTCACAAGATCAATAATACCATAAATTAGATCGAGCTTCGCTGTTGCAAGTATCAGATCCACGGAATCAGGTACAGAACTTTCCCCCAGCACAAAATAGCTCCAGGATACTTCATTGGGGTCAAAGGGAATTTCCTCCCTCATCTTCCATAAAATGGATTCTTCCAGCTGTTCCTTTTTCTTTGCTTTTGGGACAGTGATCTTTTTTACAATCACATCCCCACCTGAAACATTCAGTATTACTTTATTCGTTTCTGGTGCAATCTTGGAATAAAGGTCTCTTATTTTATCCACCAGTGTCTGTCTGTCCATCACTTCCTTTCCTACTATAACTTCAGGAGGCAGTTTATCCATTTCAAAGGCTTCAAGAATGTATTCTTTGCCTCTTAACGAAAAATAGGCAAGCTTTACATAGCTGCTTCCTATATCCAGAACCAGTACAGGCCCTTTGGCTTTACCTTTAAAGGCCTTAAGAAAATTATTTAAAACACCCATAAAAAACCCCCTTTTATGTCTTTATTTCAACAAACCCTTCAATAATCTTTTTGGCAAGTTCCTCATCTATCTCCTGACCGATCCTCTTTAGAGTGACTATCTCTTGGACTACAGTTTCCAGCTCTCTTAAATTGGACGTAATATTTTTAACTATGAGTTCAATAATATTCTTGGGTAACTTTTCGTCCCCTAACAAATTTAGAACTACTTTTCTTCTCAAGTCCTCCTCTGGTTCTTTAATACCAGCGCTCATGAATTCCAGAACAAAACTCTTTAATTTTTTATTAAAGGCAAGGAGATTTTTAATAGGAACACTGCTCGTTATCACTATCTGCTTTTCCAAAAGGTGCAATTCTGAAAGAACTGTATAAAGCACTTCCTGTGCCCTTTCTTTACCAACCAATGCATCCAGATCATCAAAAAGGAAAACGTCAGTTTCGGTATGGGTATTTATGAATTTGTCAATATCTTTATCTGTTTTAAAACTCCTCAGAAGTGTGGAAAATTTGATGGCATCAGTATATAGTACTCCCCTTATGGTCTCATTTTCAAGGATGTAATTTCCGATTGCATTCAGAAGATGTGTTTTACCTACACCTTCTGGCCCAAAAATAAACAGTTTTTTCTCACTGACACCTCGTGTCTCCGCAATATTCTTGGCGAGAATAAAAGCAAGCCGGTTGCTTTCAGAAATTATAAAAGTTTCAAACGTCTTCTCCTTCTGCAACGGAAGGCCTATTTCTCCCTTCAAACGTTCAGGAGCATAGGGTGCACTGATTTCCTCTTCCTCTACTTCACGATAATATTCTTCGATAGCTTCCTTAATGTCACTAATACGGGATACAAAAGGGCGAATCTTCAAATCAGTAACTTGCTTGATTTCCGCAAGCATTTCACGATTTAACGGATTAGCCATAGCTACTGCAAGAGACTTACCCTTTTTTCTCACTGGAATTAAGAGATATTTCCTTGCTATTCTAGCTGGGATGTGTTCCACTGCCTCCATATCAACATCTACACTTTTAAGATCCAGGTAGTGAAGCATAGAAAATTTGCTGGTGAGGAATTGAACCAGCTGTTCTTCAGTGAGGATGCCTCTTTCAACAAGAATTTCTTCCAGTGTTCCTCCTCTCTCCCACTGCTCACTTAAAGCACTCCTTAGGGCCTCCTGGGATATAATCCCTGAGGAAAGGAGCATTTCAACAAAGGTTTTCTTCTTCCCTTTTTTCATAATACTCTCCTAAGTTTTCTTATCCTTTCCTTAACATTTTTGAAACCTGCATCAAGGAGATAAATATTCTCATAATATTCCAGTGCTTCTTTTTCCATGCCCTTAAATTCCAACGCCTGAGCGAGGTAATAAAATATTCCGAGATATTCTTTTTCATCATACCCACCTTCTTCTATACCCTTTCGCAGAATCTTCTCAGCAAAATCAAACTCGCCCATTTCCAGTAAAGCCCTGCCCAAATATTCCATAGCCTTTAATCTAGTGCGAGGATCATCTAGTGCCTTTTGTAACTCTTTGATGGCCGCTTCTTTAAAACCCATCTCGAAATATTCTATACCTAGCTCAAGAGGATTTTCTTCCTCATACGGAAAATCACCATCTTTTACTAGTTCATCCTTAATCTCTTCTATAATTTGAACGAGCACTTCCTTGGGAACTTCTACTTTAGGAACTGCTCTTTCAGCAACGCTTTCTTTTGCTTCCTCAACAGCTGAGGGGACGGGAACTTCCTCCTTTTCTTTAAGCTCCTCTTCCTTCTCAAACTCAACCTTTGTTTCTTCACCCAGGAATACCTCTTCCTGCTTTTCCTCTTCCACCTTCTCACCTGTTTCTACTTCTAGAAACTCCATCTTTTCTTCTATTCCTACTTCTTCAGGAATTTCACTTTCTTTCTCCTCTATCTGCTTTTCTACAGAAGAGATTTCCTCCACGGGTTCCTGGGTAGGGGCTTCTTCTCCTACTTCCGAAAGCATTTCTCCTGGAGCCTTTTTCACAGATTCGGTATCCAGGAACTCTGCCATTTTCGATACGTCATCCTCATAAAACTCATGAAATTCACCACTTTCAAGAGTAAGCTCGCCGAAGGCCTCTGCCATCTCCTGTAGTTTTATGAAAAGACGCTCAAATCTCGCAAGATGTTCTTCATCCTCCTGAATCCTTTCTGCCATACGGTTCATAAGCTCAAAAGCTCGATCAAGAAATGAGGGGGGTAAACCTTCATCAACAAGTTGTGAAAGGTTCTCCAGGGCTAAATCAAGATCACCTGTCTCTAGATACAAATCAGCAAGCTCCAGTTTAAGATCCTTCCTGCTCTTGTCATATCTTAATATTTTCTTGGCAAGGGCGATCGCATTCTCATAGTACTCGCCTTCTTTATATCTCCGGAAGGCCTTTGTGTAATAATCAATGGCTTTTTGGATATCCTGTTTTCTTATATAAATATCACCTATGGTATTGTAAATATCGGGGTCATGCGAAACTTCCACTATTTCTTCATACAGTCTAAGAGCATCATCATATCTCCCACGGGAAAGTAAGCGTAAAGCCTCTTTCTGCTTTAATTTCAAATCATCCTTCGCCAGCATAAGTAATATAGTAAGTGTTTTTTATATTTTTGTCAAGTTTTTTAACGGCTACAGCTTCACGATATCTCTAAAAGAATGGGGGTAAAATGGTAGGAGAAGCGGATACAATACTACTTCTTTGTTGGCATTTCTTCTTATATTTCTATAGGATTTTGCCCCCTGTATAAACATATGATGAATCTGTTCAGGAGTAGTTTTATTTCTTAATTTTCGTAATTCTCCTTTAAGATCATGATTAATTAATTTTTCTTCACTTACTTCAACAACAAGTAAATCTCTAGCCAAACTTAAATAAAAATCCACAAAATTCAACATCTCTTTTCTTTCACTTTTAAGGTCTTCAAACACCAATGCAAGTTTTTTAAAGTCGGCTGTAAGTAAAGCTTCCACTATATCCTTTCTTTTTCTTATGGTCTCACTTTCAAGAAGTCTTTTTGCAATTCCAATAGAACCATTAGAAAGACGAAACAATAATGGAAGGGATATTTTTTCAGTTAGTGTAAAGGGATATTTTTTAAAATCTTCGAAATCTAAATAACTGAAAAATATTTTTCTGGCTCTGGAACTGATAGTTTCCAAGATTCTACCCAGATCTGATACTACAAAAATGATTATGGTCTCTGGAGTAGGTTCCTCCAAAGTTTTAAGAAGCGCATTCTGTGATTCCCTATTTAGATTTTCTCCATTTAAAACTATGATTATTCTGTATCTTGCAATATACGTCCCACTCTTCCATAATTCTCTCTCTAACTCCCTTACTTCATTAATTTTTATATCTTTGGTGGGGTCATATAGATCAGTTCTTAATTCCCCCGTTATCCTCATTTTCTCGATGCTTTCCTCCGGATTAGGAGTAAGAATGTAAAGATCAGGATGTTGAAATTGCGACATAAGCCTGCATGTATTACACTCTGAACAGGGACGTTTCTCTTCGTTTTCACAATTAAGGGCTTTGGCAAATTCCAGAGCCAGAGTAGCTTTCCCTACCCCTTCAGGACCAACAAACATAAGAAAAGGTGGGATATTATCTTCCAGGATTATCTTCTTCAAAACATTTTTAGCCCTGGATTGTCCCAGCACCTTGGTAAAATCAAATTCCATTTAATATCTGCTCCGCTGTATTATTAACATTTTCCAGTATTTCTTGTGCTTCTTCAACACATGTAGGTGTTGCCTCCTTCATATATATAATACATCCAGTAAAGGGTAAAGGAATTTCAAATCTATCCCAACTGGATACTCTAATCACCTTTTTACACGCTATACCTATAAAAACAGGCTTAATATTTAAAAGATTAAGCAACTTAAAGCTTGTTTTTTTAAATATGTTCCGTGGTCCCTTTGGTCCATCAGGTGTAAGAGCTATTGAATACCCTCTTTCCACCACTTCTTTGAGCCCAATGGCTCCTTTTACTCCTCCTCGTGTTGATGAACCTCTTACTACATAAAATCCAAACTTTTTAAGGGTTTTCACTAAAAGCCCGGCATCCTCATGTTGGGAAACCAGAATACCAATTCCTTCCTTTCTATGGGTATATATAAGGGGGAAAAATTTTGCATGCCAGAAGACGTAAAAAAACTGCGCACCTCTTCTATCGTTTATAATACGTATTCGGAGTGTTTTGCTCCAGAAATAGTATATTATAAGTAATAGTCCCTCCAATAATTTTCTCATCTTATCACAATATAGGGTTTTATTTTCTCCAGTCTGCTAATTCCCACTCCTTTCGCCTCTAAAAGATCCTCTATCTTATTGAATTTTCCTTTCTTCCGGCGGAGTTTAAGAATTTCCGATGCTATTTTTGGACCTATGCCGGGAATGGATACAAGCTGGCTTGAATCAGCAGAATTTACATTCACAGGAAATTCAGGAACATATTCCATTAATACTTCTTTTTGATACTCAATATTTTTTGTATCTTCCCTATTAAGCAAGATAGTTCCCACAAATATTGAGATGAGAACGAAAAAAAGTCCTATTTTCTGCTCAACTGTTAAATACATAATTAAAACTTAAATGTAGCACCAAAATTTATTTGGGTTGATGATGTGCCTCTCCCTGAAAGATTATTCTTATTTTTATTATATGTAATAGTCAGTGAACCTACTATATTCCTAGTGAAACTGTAACTTGTGGTAGAGCTTAGAGTCAGAATGGAGTTATTGGTCATAGGCACTCTTCCCAGTTCAGGAGTTTCATTGGCAGTCTCACTGGAGGATATGGACAGATTCAGATTAGTCTGTACACTGCTTTTTATTTTGAGTACTTTCTTACTAGAGAACGGGATCTTAATTCCTTCAGGCGATGAAAAAGTATAGGAAAGTGTAATTGTTAGAGAGGAATTCTTTGAGTAACTTTTTCTTATTCCAAAACGGAAGTCAGTGGTGGTTTGATTATTCAAAGAATAAGAAATGTTCAATCTAATATCCTTTTTGAAAGAAAAGTTAAGATTGGGGCTAATGCGAGTCATTATACTTTTTGAATCGGGCTCTTTGTCAAGCTCTCCTTGCTCATTCCTGCTTTTCTCATAATTGAAAGAAAGACTCCCTCTTGTTATAATTTTGCTAACCCCAGGAATCAGTCTCTCAATAGAAGAAAGACTTAAAACAAGCGATGGCCATGTAATACCCTTGTTTACACGCGCGCTTGTGTAGGTATGAGTAGTTCTATAATTATTCCTAGCAGAGTATTTAATTGTGAAATAGGGGAAGCTGACATTACCTGAAAGATTTAAATTTCTATTTTCCCCACGTTGACTTCTTCCCTCATCGCCGCCCTTCACGCCTGTCACATAATCTATACCATATCTATAAGAACTTTTAGGTCTTTTAGGAAGAGAGTAAAGATTAGAGCTCCTCTGGATATTATAGCTGAAGCTTATATCGGAGAGTCTTCTGGATAGCTTGTGAAGATAAAAAAGCAGGTAATCAAATGGATTATCAAGAATTGTATCTTTCTCTTCGTTCCTCAAAGAAGCAATTTTTTCCAATACCCAGTTAATTTTAAGTGGAATAGAAAAGTTTATATTGTTACTTTGGGTGACATCTCTCAGTTTAACTGTATCAGAGGTCTGCATGTTTCTTGGGCTGTTTTCATTATATTGTGAAGAAAAGCTTATATGAGGAATAAATACTCTTTTAATAGATAGCCTCAGGTTCATTGAAAGATTCTCGCTAAAGTTAGATTCTTTTCCCCAGAGGAGGTCCTTTGAAGAGGCGCGTGTATAACTTGATGAAAACTCAGGAATTGGGTTAAATCGTAAATGGTGAGTGAGTCTTGCTGATTCAGTGGTATCCCGGTAGTGGGTACCTGTGAGGTAGTTATCTCTCTGTGAATAATTATACCCGTAAATTCCACTTACTTCGTAACTGGGCAACAATGCTATTTCCTTCTTGCCAAGTTTAATTTTGAGTTCAGGGCTGACTGCGTGAGAAAGACTTAAATTTCTGCTCAGGGTGTAAGACCTTTCTCGAGGCGTAACAGACCGGGCACTGGATTTAAAACCACTGATTCTGAAGGGATCCAAAAGAAATTTTAGTAAAGCGGAAGAGGATCTGGAAGTTTTACTATAAGAAAAAGTATATCTTTCTGAATAGGAGGAAGATTTTTCTTTTTCTTTTTGCTCCGATGTAAGGATCACGTCGCTCAAGGATGCCAGTCTCGGATAAGAAATATTTCTAGATCTTATGCCAGAAATATCTATTCTTAAACCCCACTGAGGTGGTAAAAGGTTTCCCAGGTGCAGAGTGGAGCTAATATTGTAGTTCCTATCATCACTCCTTCTCAAATTACCCGTTAAAGTCTGGAAATTGTCTCCTTGGCGGGTAAAAGACACTCCTGCATCCAGAATATCCGCAAGTTTAAAATTAAGATTACCCGTGTAGGCAATACCAGGTTCCTTTCTTGGTTCACTTAAACGAAGTTCATCCAGCCATATTTCTCCTGAAATGGGCGAATTTTCATCATTTAATACACCGATCTCATAGGCTTTTACCTGCGTAAAAGAAGGATTTCCTTTAATCACAACATTTCCTGCGGAGTAAATTCCATAAGGTGATTGAGCAGTGTCGAGAAATGCTTTCTTAATCTGCGTTAGTTCATCAATATCAATGGATATTTCCTGCCATTCAGAGGAGGTAATTTTGTATCTATATTCATAGTAGTTGAGTGTATCACCAAATCTCACAAAAATAACAGGGTAAGGTTTGGAAGTACCTGGACGCGGCTTGACGTAAAATTTTATTTTCTTATAGCTCATGAAATCCTCTGTCTTTACCCGAAGTCTTCTAACAACTCCATAATGCTGGATACCAAGATTATTATATTTAATTGCCAAAGAGTGCTCTGTTTCAAGTCTGCCACTGATGTCTCTTTCTAATCTTATTCCAGGAGGGGATGTATATAGTGGGTCATCTTTAACACTTACCGAATGTACTCCAAAGCTCTCTACAGAGTCATTTACAGGATTTGTGGTATCCTGGGTAAATATACCTATTTTTTTGTATTTATTACCCACCACTTTTATGCGCACTACCATAAGGGTTTCTGGCTTATCAAATCCTGTGAACCATATCCTGGCAAACCTGATGTTTTCAAATGAGGGAGACCCTATCTTTCGATAATACTCGGGATTCTTGAGAGGTATAAGATAATGTTTAAAACCGTTGGCATTTTCTTCCACAAGTATGGCACTACTAGTATCGTTGAGATCTATTGTATATTCATAGTAATTATTATAGAGTGATAAAACACCATCTACTTTAAGTTCTTCGGTATCCAATCTCCCATTTCTTTCGGTTCCGTTAATCCTCGAAAAATTATGTTTGTCATTTGGATCATAGTAATAATCATCATTCCCGTCGTCCATAGAAGTCTGAGTCCATTTACTGTCATCTCCCTCCACTCCATCAAGTCCAACATCTTCGTCTGCATCCAGTTGCCCATTATGATTTTTATCCTCGTCAGCAATCTTGCCGGGATCGTAGCTGACTACATTACCTGCCCTGTTTCTCCAGACTGCATTTTCGGATATATCAGTGGCCAAGTCTATGTTAAGTTTCACGTTCTTGCCCTTCACAATAACATCAAGAAATTCCATATCACTCATATCATACCCTGAAGAAAGGAGAAGAGTACTTAAGCCTATAAAAGACGAAGGGTTGTTCTGATAGGGATAAAGCTCAAGATATAAAATACTCAGCGCATCATCTTTCTCCTCCTCCGGAATATTATTGTAGACATCCCCTGCCTGTACCAAATCTATGGGACTGGCCCACACTATCTTTTCAGCCAGATATGTAGTATCCAATTCAGAGCCGTATTCATCCAAAGGTATAGAACTGTACTTCCAGTCGAAACGAGAAATAGGGAGTGAAACCTCATCATCTGTGGACTCCATGTCATCCAAATATCCATCTCCTTCTGTATTGGGGTTGGGATATGATCGTGCTATCTCCATCTGAAATCTCAAACGCGAACTTGCTTCTTTATTCAAATATGGTATTTTGTTAACCAATTCGGTGAGGAAGGGAACCTCTCTATTAAAATTTAAGTCCATCTCGGTGAGAACAGCTTTCTGTGGTTCCTCACCCAGCCTCGGCCTTTTATCCAAGGCACTCTCACTTCTTCCCATAAAACTTCCTCCTAGAGAGAGCCCTTCTAGGATATTATAGTCAAACCTGACTCCCCAGAGTGACCTCTGCTTAAGGGAAAATAGAGGTGCATAGTCATAAGTCACTTTAATCTGAGCATTTGGGTCTTTAAGGATTTCGTCATTCAGAATTACAATAGTACCTGACTCATAATCTATGTTATAATCTACGCCACGGGTCAGCTGCCTTCCATTATAGATCACCACTTCACTGTTTTCGATAATGTTGATTTGATTAAGGGAAAGAAGCTCTGATGCTTTCTTCGTTACTACCTTTATTACATATTTCTTACCCTCGTCTGACTCCAGTCTGGGTTTTTTATAAATTATTGAATCTGGATATGTAAGGGAGTCGATAATAAAAGGCTCTGGAAATGGAAATATCAAGAGTCCTTTGTCCGCATCCAGGATTGTGTATGTTATACCGTTAATATTTCGTGAAATCTCTACTTTTCCATCTCCGTTTTCGTCAAGGCCAAAAAGCTGTAAGTACTTTTTATTATTTTCACCATCAAGGAATATCCCAGCCGAATCTCTGTAAATTTCGATGGAGATGTTTTCTGGGTCAAGATTTTTAGTACCTAAGCTATATATATTCTTAATCACATAATTCCATAAATCGGCGAGAAGAGTATCTTGATGGGAAAAAAGGGAATCCATGTTTGCTGGATAAAAAGTAGGTTTGATAAGACGAAGCGTCAGAGGCTCCCCTGAGATATTTCCCACCGTCCTCCCTGAAGTAGTTTTGTAATAGACCGCTAGTCTTTCATCCTCACTCAGTTTATTGAACAATTCTAGCACGTGAGACCCAGGGTAAAAATAATAATCTTCTCCTTCAGTAAGAAGTTTATAATTCCCTATCTCAAGAAGTGTAGTATCAAAAGCCTGAGTGAGTATATTATAATAGTAGCTGTATCCCTGAACTGTAACTCCGGGGATAACTCCAGCACCCTCATCTTTGAAAACCTTAATTTCAGTGATACTATCGACCTCGGGAATATAAAAAAATCTGAAACGCTCGAAATCCCGGTCATACAGTGTGAGAGTATCTATTTTGGCTCCTTGACTAAAGGCACCCTGCTGAGTCTCACCCTTTTCCCTTGTGGCCACAGCCTGGATCTCAATACCCCCGAGTTTAAGTTTTGTCTTCAGGCCGAAAAGACCTTCCTTGGACCCTCCTGGAAAACTGGCGAATCTCGTGGAGGGAAGACTTAACCTTGTATCACCTGCCTCGATAAGTTGGACAATCTCATCCTCGTCACCTTGATATTTCAGGGTTATTTTCTGCTTCCTTTCATCTTCCCTTTGCGAATCATGGTCTATAAGAATGTGTATTTTAGTTCCTACGGTTCCCTTTAATTTAAGCTTCAGACTTTGATCAAGTTTAGGATTAAAAAAACTGGATGTTCTGATTCCCTCATACCCTACTACTTCCTGAAAAGACCTTTTTTCCATTGATAGATTCACAGTTTGTTGTCCATCTATATCTATCTTTCCTCCTTCACCGAGGAAGGATAGACCTTTAGGAAAAGTCATTGGTATTTCTATGGTGGGAATGAATCCTTGCTGAGATCGTGACTTTTGCGTTTTCAATGACTCCTTGAGTGCAGCCTGGAAGGAAGCTTTAATTTCTTCTTTCACCCTTCCTCTAATATACTGATCATATGACACAACAGACTCAGTATCAATTATCTCTTTTTCATATGTATTAAGGTGAAATAGCAGAGGCGATTCTACATCTACGAATATGGAGTCTCTATAACCAAGCGCTTTAAATAAATACTCCTCCATTTTCTGCCCGGTGCGGTCAGAAAAGGTA
>QNDO01000033.1 GCA_003644895.1 Candidatus Hydrothermota bacterium
ATACAGGGTAGTAGGGTTAAGGTGCAGGCACATGGTGTGTATGAGGCTGGTTATCATGTTGTGAGGTTTGATGGTAAGGATTCCAGGGGCAGGAGGTTATCACAGGGTGTGTATTTCCTGAGGCTCATGGCTGGTGACTACAGGAGAACAAGGAAGATGGTGTTGGTAAGATAGAGAATGGTGAGATCAAAATAAAAGGGGCCCTTAAGGGGCCCCTTTTTTATTGGTCACTAGCATTTAAATAGACACGCTTCAGACTTTCTTCCTGCTTCGGCCAAATTTTAAGATCAAATATTTCCACAGACACCACCTGTCTGGGGCATGCCGTCACGCATCTCATACATCTGATACAATCAAAATGATTGGGATCTTTATATATTCTTATATCCATGGGACAAACTTCTCCACATATATCACACTCCTGACAATAATGTTTCTCCACCTTTAGTTTTAATGCGCTTATTCTGTTGAATAATCCCCACATTGCGCCAAGAGGACACATAAAACGGCAGAATGGCCTTTTTATGAGAATGGCGGAGATAACAAAAATCACAAGTATAGAGAGCTTCATGTAAAATCTCCAACTTATGAGTTGCGAGAGGGGCTCCCACATGGGAGAGATCATTATGGGTATAGTACCTTCCAGAGTACCAGCTGGACATATCTTACAGAACCAGGGTTCTGTGGTGAAATATACCACCGGAATGATTATAATAAGCACAATATATTTCACATATCCCGCCCACTTTCCAACCCTTATTTTTATATTCCCAATTTTATATAATAGCTCTTGGATAAAACCAAAGGGACAGAGCCATCCGCAGGCAGACCTCCCCACAAACATGCCAATGGTGCCAATATATCCGAGAATGTAATACGGTATTTTTCTGATACCGATAAAATGCTGTAGTGAACCTATGGGACAAGAAAATCTTGCAAGAGGGCATGCATAGCAATTTAAAACAGGGGCACAAACCCTTTTAAAGGGTCCTTGGTAGATACCAAAATTTTTGAAAATTGAGAAATTACTATTTATCCCGATGGCAGACAGTATTTGAACTATTCTTCTCCACATTATTCAATTCCTATGCAGGAAAGACACAGGATATTAGCGTTGAATTCCACTTCTTCGTAATCTTTTATTGCTATACCAATAATAAGCAAAGCTAGGATGAGAGCCAAACTGATAATAAAAGAAATCCGCTTTTTCATGACCTTATGTTAATGCAGGAATTATGAAATATCAACAGAAAAGCTTGACATAAGAGGGCAGTAGAAGCATCATATATAAATGATAATTAATCTTTTACCTGTAGGTAAAATTTCTTCTGAATTAATCGAGGAGATAGCAAATTTTATACAAGAGAGAATCCCTGTTGATGTGAAGATTAAAGACAAATTAATACTCGGGGTTAAAATGGACGAGACAAGAGGTCAATATAATGCCATTCATATATTGAAAATACTTTTAAACTTCTTTGAGCCTGATAAGCTTCTAGGTGTTTGTGATGTGGACATTTTTGTACCTGGGATGAATTTTGTCTTTGGGGTGGTAAACGGTATCGGAGGAGAAGTGGGAATAGTCTCTATCACCAGACTCCGCCAAGAGTTCTACGGTTTGCCCGAGGATTTAGAAATTTTTAAGTCCAGAGTCAGGAAAGAGGTCCTTCATGAATTGGGGCATCTTATAGGACTTTCACACTGCCCAGATCCATCCTGTGTTATGCATTTTTCCAACTCGCTCATGGACACAGATTACAAAAAAGATGAATTATGTGATATATGCAACGAGAAGATGAAGCAAATTTTGAAGTATTTATATTAATATTTCTTGTAAGGCCTTATGAACACCCTATGTATCCTTTTCCTCCCCTCAGGATATTGGAATTCCAGATCTAAGATAACCTTAAACTTAGCAGTTCTATCGCGCAAGGCGTCCAGGAGCTCGTCAGTTTGCTTCTCTTCGTAAAAAGGTACAAAGGTATCAAAGGATTTTGTTTTATGGGGCTTTAAAACAGATATGTGAGGAAATTTATCCCCATGGATCTCAACTCCATTTATAAAAAACCTGTATTCACCACCCAGCAGCTTGATGGGAAAATCATTGGGATTTGAAATATCAGTTTCCATAATAAAGGTTATCTTTTCAAGCGAGATAGATGCTATCCGGGTGCCTGTTAACTTTATCTGCGGGTTCTGGCTGGTCTTTGCAGTTTTAAATGTTGCACAATCTGTAAGGACAAGGAATATAAGACTAAAAATTATGCCCTTCCAGCCTGAGTAAAAATTTTTTCCACTCAACTCCACCTCCAAAACCTCCTATTTTTCCGTTTGTTCTTATTACTCTATGACAGGGTACAATTATGGGAAATGGGTTTGTTGCCATTAGTCTTCCAATGGCCCTTTGTCCACCCGGTTTCCCAGAGAGTTCTGCAAGTTTTTTATAGGTTATTGTTTCCCCCCATCCCACTCTTCTCAAAAGGTTATAGACTCTCCTGGCATATGCTGAGAGACCACCTTCCTCCAATTTATATCCCTCAAAATCCATCTTCTCTCCATCAAAATACCTTTTCAGCTCATCCTTTAATCTTAAAATGGTTGGGTTCATTTCCATTCGTCCTTTTATCTCAAAAAAAGAGGTTCGAAGAATTTTATCCTCTTTCACAGCAAAAAAGAATCTTCCCGGTTGCACCTCTAGGCTTGCAACAAGAGGAATATCCGGGAGTTTCTGGAAAAGTTCCCTTACGGTTTTTTTCAAAGTGGGATGAATAAAGTCGGGATATATTTCTCGGAGGGGTTTCAAAACAAATTCTCTGTACTGGATTTCAGGATGCGGGATTTTAAGCCCTGGTTCATCTACAATGATCTCATCATAGAAAAGGATATCAATGTCTATAATTCGCTCTCCCCATCTTCTTGTTTCTTTACGTCCAAGCTTCTTCTCAATGGATTTCAATTTCTCAAGAAGTTTTCTGGGAGGAAGTTCTGTTTCAATTCCAACGACCATATTTAAGAAATTTGGCTGGTCAAATACACCATAGGGCTTGGTTTCATAGGTATTTGATTTACTTACAATTTTACCCAGTTTCTCTAATTCAAGGAGAGCCCTTTTTAGATTATTGTGTCTTTCTCCCAGGTTACTCCCCAGGGAAAGTATCGCCAGGCTCATGGATAGATCTTCTCGAGGAGTCTGGGGAAGGGAATAGCCTCTCTCACATGTTTGATTCCGCTAATCCATGCTATGGTTCTTTCTATACCAAGACCATATCCTGCATGAGGAACTGTACCATATCTTCTTAAGTCAAGATACCATTCATATGCTTCTTTGGGCAGGTCGTATTCATCAAACCTTTTCTCCAGCTCTTCCAGTGAATCTTCTCTCTGTCCCCCTCCTATAATCTCGCCGTAACCTTCTGGGGCGAGCATGTCCATACAGAGGGCTAACTCGGGATTCTGAGGGTCTCTTTTCATGTAAAATGCCTTAATTTTTGCAGGGTAGCGATGGACAATTACAGGTTTATCGAATTCTTCTGAAATGGCAGTTTCCTCATCTCCTCCAAAATCTTCTCCCCATTCAAATTTAAATCCCTTTTTCTTCAGTATTTCTACAGCTTCTGTGTAACTGATTTTCGGAAAAGGAGGAGAGACATGCTCGAGTTTTGATATATCCCTTTCCAGAGTTTTGAGCTCCTCCTTTCTTTCCTCCAGAACCCTTTCCACAATGTATGAAACGAATCTCTCAGCGTTTTCCATAATATCCGGTAGCTCTGCATATGCAATCTCTGGCTCCACCATCCAGAATTCCATAAGATGCCGTCTAGTTTTGGATTTTTCTGCCCTGAAGGTTGGACCGAAACAGTACACCCTTCCATGGGCCATACACGCCGCTTCCATGTAAAGTTGCCCGGACTGTGTAAGATATGCCTTTTCACCAAAATAGTCCGTTTCAAAAAGGGTTGTTGTCCCTTCACAGGCTGAGGGAGTGAGGATCGGGGCGTCTATTCTTATAAAACCGTTTTTATCGAAAAAGTCATGTATGGCCTTTTCCACGGTATGTCTAATTCTCATGAGGGCCCACTGCTTCCTGGTCCTCAACCATAGATGTCTTATAGGCAGGAGAACCCCTACGTCTGGAATGTTATCCTCTCTCACCTTTGGAATGGGAAAATTCACAGATTTACCCATTATTTTTAAATCTTGAAGTTCAAGTTCCACTCCTCCTGGTGCTCTCCTGTCTTCCCTTGCCTTACCCTTTACTATAACTGATGTTTCGAGAGAAAGTTCATCGTAAAGCTCGAATACTTCATCCGCTAGGTTTGATTTTACCATTACACACTGCAGGAACCCAGTTCCATCCCGGATAATAACAAATCTTACCTTTCCCGAGGAACGTTTGTTATAAACCCAGCCTCTGATTTCTACCTCTTCCCCAACATGTTTTTTTAGTTCTTCGATATAGACGATTCTTCCCTTCATAGCAACCTATTTTAAATTAATACCTCAAAAAGGTCAAATTGAAGTGATTCAGTTGACAGGATTATGAAAATTTTCTTTCTGAGAAAATTTAGTTTTAAAGATTTATCGTTGACTTTTTTAAGGATCAGCCTTATAAAAATATTATCCTGCCATGATCAGGTAATATGCCGACATATTTATAATCCATCTAATCCCGGAGGTGTGAAATGAGAATCTTGGTTAATCTAAATTCCGTTGCTTTCATATATCCAGAAATGAAAGATTATCTTTTTAAAGGAGTGTCTTTTACTGTATATGAAGGTGAAAAAATCGGTCTGCTTGGTGTCAATGGCTCAGGGAAAACCACACTCCTTGAACTCGTAAAGGGTGATAAAGAGCCGGAAGAGGGAAATATACAGAGATTTAATTGTTCTATTATGTACTTGAAACAAGAAGAGACGGCATCGGGTGCAATAAGCGTGGTAGAATACATGCTCGAAGATGAGGAAATTGTAAGAATGTTCAGAAAATTAAAAAGTATGGAAAGGGATGGGATAAAGAACCCGCTCCATTATGCAGACCTTTTAAAAAGTTTTGAAGAAAAAGGCGGTTTTGAAAAATTGAAACAAATAAGGAACACCTTGCTGAATTTTGGCTTTTCAGAAAATACGCTCCAGAGGGAGGTTGATTCCCTTTCAGGTGGAGAAAGGAGGATTCTTAAAATAGCATCATTGTTGAGTCAACACGCAGATTTGTATCTTCTGGATGAGCCCACGAATTTTCTTGATAGGGAGGGAATTGAATTTCTTAAAAATACAATAAAAAGATCCAAATCAGCCTTTATTATAGTCTCTCATGATAGATGGTTTCTGGACAAAACCGTGAGCAGGATACTTGAAATGGAAAGAGGCCGTCTCAGAGAATACTCCGGGAATTACTCTGTGTTTATAGCCACAAAGGAGAGAGAATATAAAGGGAAGCTAAGAAAAAAGGAGAAAATCGAAAAGGAAATAGAAAGATTAAAGAAAATGGAGAGAAATTATAAAACATGGGCTGGAAGGAAAGAGAAAGAAAAAATAGGTGCAGGAGATAAAGGATTTATAAGTCACAAAGCGAGTAAACTTGCTAAAAAGGCTATTCTTGCTAAAACAAGGAGAGAAAAGCGCATTCAGGAACTGGAAAGGGAAAAGCCATGGATAGAAAAAATATACAGTATTAGATTTGAGGATGTGGAGGTTCCTTCTGGAGTGTGTCTTGCAGTCACCGGTCTTGTTAAATCTTTTGAAGAAAAAACATTATTTTCCTCTTTTTCTTTTTCGGTAAACTGGGGGGAGAAGGTTTCCATTGACGGGCCTAATGGTTCGGGTAAAACAACTCTTTTGAGGATCTTACTCGGAGATATTGAAGCGGATGAGGGAGAAGTTGTATGGCATAAATTGAGTAAGCCAAGATATTTGCCCCAGAGTGGTATTCTCTTTAATGAAGAAATGAAGGTTTACCAACTTTTTGATAAGGAATTGTGGGAAAAGGCGAGAACACTCCTCGGATGTTTAAAGGTTAGAGGGGATAGCTTTTTCAAGAAACTCAGGGAATTGAGTGAGGGACAGAAGAGAAAGGTTGAGCTTGTGAAAATAATTCTGGACGAACCCAATGTTCTGATTCTGGATGAGCCCACAACCCATCTAGATTATTATACTGTAGAATTGCTGGAGAAGGCCCTTTTAGAATTCAAAGGAACTCTCATTCTTGTGAGTCACGATAGATATCTTGTAGAAAGGGTTTGTGAGAGGAGGATTCCTATTTTAGAAGTATCCCAAGACACACAGCCTGAGCTTCGATGAGCTTTCCCTCACCCACTGGCCCGGTTTTTTCACCTGTTTTGCCTTTTATGTTAATGCGCTCTTCCGGAATTTTTAATGCTTCTGCAATCTTCTTCTTCATTTTCGGAATGTATTCAGAAATTTTAGGTCTTTCCAGTTTTACAACCGAATCTATGTTCACAATCTCAAATTCATTTTCTATAATTTCCCTGACTTTTTCAAGGAGTGTAATGCTCGAAATGCCCCTGTATTTATCATCAGTGTCAGGGAAAAGGACGCCTATATCTTTTTGTCCCGAAGCACCCAGGATTGCATCGATGATTGCATGAATGAGGGCATCTCCATCGGAGTGGCCAAGGGCTCCCTTTTCAGAGGGAATTTCCACTCCACCTATAAAGAGTTTCCTTCCTTCAACCAATCTGTGGGAGTCGAAACCTATTCCGATTCTTAATTTACCCCCCTTCATCAAATAAGCCTCCAGGAGTTTTATATCTTCCTCGTATGTTATTTTTATGTTATTCTTTTCCCCCTCAACACAGTGAGACTTAATACCAAGGACCTCCTCCAGCAATGAGGAATCATCAGTGAAATATTTTTTTTCTTCTATTGCCCTTTTATAAGCTTCAAATATTAGATCCCTCTTAAAACCTTGAGGGGTCTGAATGGCAACAATAGAATTCCTGTCCACAACCCCCTGAACTTTGCTTCCCTCAAGGTTTTTGACAGTATCAGGTATCCTCATACATGGGACAACTGCTGGATATCGTTCCAATTCTTTTATAACCCTTTTTATCAGTTGAGAAGAAACAAGGGGCCGGGCTCCATCGTGGATCAGAACCCGGTCCCCTTTTGTATTTTTCAGTCCATTGAAAACAGAATCTCCTCTTTCTTTACCGCCCAGAACTATGTGGAACAATTTACGGAAGTGCTGTTTTAACTCTTCTCCCCTCTCAAGATTTTCTTTCCTTAAAACGAGTATAATTTCATCAACCTCATCTGTCTCCTCAAATTTCAAAAGCGTCCAGAATATGAGAGGTCTTCCTGCAATATTTAAAAATATCTTATCCCTTCCGAACCGTTCTCCTTTACCTGCCGCTACTATTACTGCAGAGACCACTTATCAGTAAGGTTTTTCCGGTGGTTCCACAAGCATTTTAAGCTTGGAAATCCTCACCGGATGTTTGAGCTTCTTAAGAGCCTTAGCCTCAATCTGTCTTACTCTTTCTCTTGTGACATTGAATATCTGCCCCACTTCTTCCAGAGTTTTTGGTGGATGATCTCCCAGTCCAAATCTGTATTCCAAGATCTTTCTTTCTCTCTTGGAGAGTGTATTGAGCACTTCTTCGAGTTTCTCCTTTAGTATGTTGTCTCTAGCATATTCAAAGGGGGTTTTCTGAATACTGTCCACAATGAAGTCTCCCACGAAACTCTTATCATCATGTCCAATAGGCTTATCTATGGATATGGGCTCTTTTGCAGATTCAATGGCCTGCTTCACCTTCTCCACTGGAAGGTCAAGATAATCAGCTATTTCTTCTACAGTAGGCTCCCTTCCAAAATCCTGCATGAGTACTCTTGAAGCTCTTGAAACCTTAGTTATGGTTTCTATCATGTGGATGGGAATTCTGATTGTTCTTGACTGGTCAGCAATAGCCCTGGTAATGGACTGTCTAATCCACCAGGTTGCATAGGTTGAAAATTTATATCCCTTCCTGTAATCAAACTTTTCGACAGCCTTTATAAGACCAGCATTCCCTTCCTGTATGAGGTCCATAAATTCAAGTCCCCTGTTCATAAATCTTTTGGCAATTCCTATTACCAGCCTGACATTCCCCTCCACCATTTTTCTCTTTGCTTCGTTTAATTCGGCGATATGTTTATCCAAGTGTTTGAGAACATTCTTGGCTTCCTCATAGTCCATTCCCAGCTCTTCTTTGAGAAGGTCCATTTGGGATTTAATTTCCTTCATCTCAAAGGAAATTTCTCCCAGTGTTCTTTCATCTTCTGGAGTGAGTAATTCCTTACCTCTCTTTTCAAATAGTTTACCGGCCTCAAATTCCAGGAATTCATATCTTTTCTTTAATTTCCCGTAGTCTTTCACAACACCCCTGAATCTCTCCACAACCTCCAGAACTTTCTTGAACTGAGGTTCCAGATTGAGTATCTTCCTTACGACACTGGTATGAGTCTTTTTGATATCCTGAGGTGGATTTTCACCATTAAAATAATTATCCAGGAGAAGTTTGATATTTTCTCTCAGATATTTGAAGGCTCTTCCAACCCTTGCCTTTTCCTTTGTATTCATCTCTTTTGAAGTCCAGTACTGGGAATCAACCTGTACAATCTCTTCAATTTGATAGATTCCTTTGTCACACAGTTCAATGAAATGCAGGAATTTTGCCAGCCCGAATTTTGTAGAGAAAAGGAGTTTAACCACTGCTTTCCTTGAATCATCAATAGTTTTAGAATATTTAACCTCTTCTTCTTTTGTGAGAAGGCCCAGATCAGATATCTGTTTCAAATAGGTTTTTGTTGGATCATCTCTAACCTGAATATAATCTTCCTCAAGAAACCTGTCAGCCTTTTTCTTTTTCTTTCTACCCTCAAGAACCTCATCAAAAACCTCAATTCCTTGCTCATTAAGTGCAACAATGAGTTCCTCAAGCACCTCACTGGAAATATACTGAGTGGGGAGGAGTCTGTTTAATTCACTGTAAGAAATCTTCCCCTGCTCCTTTGCTTTCTCGAGAATATCCTGAAAAAGCTTATTCTGTACGATCCAATCTCTCATGTTAATCCCCCCTAAATTGCTTTTTTTTCAAATCCATAATATGGCTTAAATAAGCCTCAATTTCATCCTTTTCTTCAGTTTTTTCAAAAATTTTGGTAAAGATTTTTTTGCGTTCTTTATAAAATTTAAGTTCTTTTATTCTACTTTTAATGTCCTCTTTCACCCTTTCATTAAGATCAATATATTTCATTGCATACTCGATAATCTCCTTTCTTTTAGGGTGTAAAGTGAGTATTTCTTCAGAGCTTTTACCTTCTCTGAATTCCTGTAAGATGGACTTTGCATCCTCATCGTCAAGATCCTCTGGATTTATATTCTCTAAGAGAAATTCCCGTATTTCATTATCGAAGAGTGATGCTATAACCAGCCTCATTTCCAGACTAAAGCCTTCACTTTTTTCCTTCCGAAATTTCTTCTCAAACATTGCAAGCACATTCCTGAGCTGGAGTTCCTTGATGCCTGAAACACTGGATAAAACCTCAATATAAGTATTCTTAAGCACTGGATCCTCTATTTTTTCGATTTCTTCCAGTAACTCTTTGGTCAATCTAACCTTCTCTTCAATGGATGAGGCTTCAGCCAAGTAAAATTCAGCAAAATTTTTTGCATTCCTCAGTGTGTCCACAACCACTCCACTTTCCCCATTTTGAAAAAGGCTTGCAGGGTCTTCCCCTTCAGGAAGCAGTGCTACATAAGGAAATACTCCCTTACTCATAGCAACTTTAACGCTTCTCATAGCCGCCTTTTTCCCCGCTTCATCTCCATCGAAAAGTAGATACACCTTCTCTGCATATTTAGTAAGTATCTGAGCCTGGTCTTCAGTTAAAGCTGTACCCATTGGTGCACAAACATTTTTAATACCCATGAGATGCATGGCAAGTACATCAAAATAGCCTTCCACTATTATCACACTTTTTTTATCCCTGATCTCCTTCTTTCCCTGATAAAATCCGTAGAGTATTTTTCCCTTTTTAAAAAATTCTGATTCAGGTGAATTTATATACTTGGGTTCTACTGAACTGTCAAGGCTTCTTCCTCCAAATCCCACCACTCTTCCAAATTCATCTGTAATGGGGAAGATAAGTCTGTCCCTTAACAATTCTCTAAAGCCTCTACCTGTATCCGTTAGGATTCCGGTCTTTATAATCAGTGAGTGGTCAAATCCTTTATTTTTTAAATAACTCACAGTACCCGCAGGAGGAGCATATCCGATATTGAAGAGGGAAATGATGGATTCAGGAATTTTTCTTTCTCTCAGATAGTCGAGAGCTTTTTTCCCGTCAGGTTTATACAATTGTCTGTGATAAAACTCTGCTGTTTCTTTGAGAAGGCGAAGTTCAGGTCTTTCTCTTCTCTCCTCTTTAATATCAATACCTGCTCTTTTTGCCAGTCTTTGAAGTGCTTCTCGAAAAGTTATACCTTCTATTTCCATAAGGAAGGTAAAAACATTACCAGAAGCCCCACACCCAAAACAATGGTATACACCCTTTGCGGGATCGACATAAAAAGATGGTGTCTTCTCAACGTGAAATGGACAGAGACCCCTGTAAGATTTCCCTACCCTTTTTAGCTGAACATATTCGCCTATTACGTCGAGGATATCTACCGCTTCCCTCACTCTATCAATAATTTCTGACATTATTCTACCTCATACAGAGAACTTGTAGGGACCTCCATCTCCCTAAGCCCTACTTTTATAATGGCTTTTTTATCCTTGACCTTCTGTAGAGTGGCAAGGATACCGATGGGTTTTATTCGATAAACTCTGCCTGGTATCAACTCTTTGGCCGGAGTTGTAAAGATGTCATATTCTTTGGCCTTTTCCTGAAGAGTTTTTCTGATGGTTTTTGCGATCTTTAATTTTTTCTCCTTCTTTATTTCTTTTTCCAGTTGTTTGATAAGTCCAGTCACTTCTTCTCTGGCTTGTAGAATTATCTTTTGAGCCCTCTCTTTGGCAATCTTTTCAGCCTTTTTCTCTTTTTCTGTAATATAAGCCAACTTCTCTTCATACTCATTTATCAAGCTTTCCAGTAAGCTCTCTCTATTCCGTAAGTCAGAGATGACCCTCTCAAGGTGGCTTTCTTTCCCCTGGACATATCTCCGGGCCTCATCCACAATTTCCTGAGAAAGACCGGCGTCTACAGCTATATCGAAGGCATGACTAGCCCCTATTTCGCCTATTCTGAGCTTGTAAGTAGGTTTTTTTGTGAGGGGATCAAACAGCATGGAGCCATTTAACATCTCTCTGTCTTCTGAAACCAGCATTTTCAATAGGGTTAGATGTGTGTTTCCAAGCACCCATCCCCCTTTTTTCAAAATATATTTGATTACTGCGAAAGCCAGCCCTGAAGCTTCCTGAGGATCTGTGGAAGAAATGAGTTCGTCCATCAATACCAGATCTCCTTCTGTAA
>QNDO01000034.1 GCA_003644895.1 Candidatus Hydrothermota bacterium
GGACCTTATGGAGGATATTTATTCGGAAACATGAATTTTGGCGATGATTTTGGTATAGGGAATTATGTAGCAGCTACATCTATCCCCGGCCCTGTTGGGGAGAGAATTGATAGAAAAAATGATGACGGTATATATAACCGGGGGCTGATTCAGGCATCAGCCTCCTATGCACAGGATACTGTAACATTATACTGGAAACTTTGATGAGATAAAAAAGAAGGAGGTATATTATGGGTAAAAATAGAAAGGGGTTCACACTCTTGGAACTGGCAATAGTACTCGTGGTTATTGGTTTGCTCTTTGGTCTTGTTGTCAGAGGTATTAATTTAACAAGAGGCGCTAAGGTTAAAAGAGTAGCAACTGATTTGAGGTCCATCCATACCGCTGTGATGATTTATTACGAGAGAAATAATGCATACCCTGGTGATACAGACGGTGATGGCCTGATAGATAACGGCGCTCAGGCATGGAATGATCTGGCTTCGCAGAACATTGCCTACCAGAAGCCAACCCCATTTGGAGGGACATATGACTTGGGCAATGACGGTACCCACAATACTATTACATTTACCGTAGATAATACAACAACGGCTCAGGAGATAGATAATTTAATCGATAATGGAGATATAACCACAGGCTCACTCACTTTCTCAGATACAACCGGCACATATATAATGGATTAGTATTTTAATTAATTGTGCGGGGGGCGTTCCCCCTCGCACATCGCCATGCGTTTTTTATCTATAGTCTATAAAAGGCAACAAATTGTACTATATTATTTTATAGATGGAATTCTGGAAAAGATTATCCCAGTGGAAAAAGAGGACTTTCCATCACCCTTGATCAAGCCTATTCTCGAGGATTCAGATTATATCGGTGTGATAGTGGATATACCGGAAAACACATACATCGGCTTTCTTGAGTATCCCACCCTTGAAGAAAAAATTATCAAAAATGGTATCAAATTTGACCTGGAGAGGGAACTGGGAGAAAAACCCAGATTTACATTCACTATCTTCGATGTATTTGAAGCTGAAGGAGTCACCGAAACAAAGGTTTTTGTGGTGGCCATCAATAATAAAACTTTCCAGGAGATAACCGAGGTAATTAAACAATACAAGGATAAAATAGTTCTCATCACCCCATATCCTGCATTACTCTCCACTGCTGTACCTTCAGGCAGGGTTACCTTGCTGGAGATTTATGAAGATGGAACTCGTATCACCTTTTTTGATAAAAGGGTAGCACTGGTATCCAGAAACATACTTATACCCACAGGTGGTGAAGGTCACGAGGATTTTTTGCTGAAGCTAAGGGAAGAAATAGATAGATCTGTTTATTATTTAAAGCAAAACTATTCGAGAGATTTTGAAATCAACAAAATTTTATTGTTCACAGAAACACCGGAGATACAAGAAAGAGTACAGACTCTTTCACTTCCCTATGCCGTGGAGCCTTTACTCCTTGAGGATTACAGAGGAGGTGAAATTGCTCCATATTTCGCTTCTAGTTTAAATCTCAAGCTTTTTCCCTATAATTTTCTCCCACCTGTGGTAAGTCTGAGAGAGGTATTTCCTGTACTCACAGGCAGTCTGCTGGCTTTGATTATCCTGACCCTGGCACTCTTTGGTATTTCTTACAATAAAATCAAGGATACAGAGAGAGCATGGCTCAATAGCATAAGGGATTTACAAACACGAATCATAAACAGACGCAGTGTTCTGTATAAAAATATAGATTATTACATGTTTCAGGAGACTTATTTATCAAATCCTGCTATCTCCATATTTTTGCGAGAATTATCTGCTGCACTTATACCGAGCAGTAAGGTTAAATCCCTGAAAATTGAGAGAACAAGAACAGATTACTCTTTTAACATGGAACTTGAATACGAAAATGCAACTGATTTTGAAAAACTGGAATTTACAAAAACCATTACCCAAGCCCTTGAAAATTCCCCTATTGTGGAGAAAACGTGGTATGAGATAAAGAAAAAGGGTGATACAAAGGTCTATTTGATCCATGGTGTTATACCTACAAGAAAAAAACTTCTAAAACTATGAAGAGGATTTATATAATTGTAGGACTTTTTATAATTTTTGTGGCTTCTTTGGTTGTGGGCATTATTGTGATTCAGAAAGAAGAGAGAAAAATTTTTCAGCTGGAAAAAGCTTATGTTCGGACACTGCGAGAGTATTCATCCTATGAAAGTGCGGTTAAATCCATTTATATAAAAAATAGCAGAAAATTAAGCACATTACCCCTTGAAGGAATGAATGATAGGGAAAAGAAATTTTTTATTGAAGACTTTTTTAAAAGGTTTTTGGTAAAACAATCTTTAAATGGGGAGGTAATGGTATCCAAAACAGACTATAGTTTTTCATCTACTCCCATAAGGACAGATCACATAAATTACTGGGAGGTAACTTTTGAAATTACCACATACCGGGATATTGCTTCTCTTATAATGTTTTTAGAAGGACTTGAAAATTTTCCATTGGTGCTTGAAGCTATGGATATAGGCTTTGGAGGGGGAAGGAAAAAAGCTTTTATTGAATTAAAATATAAGTTGGTGGAAATGAAAGGAGCTTGATATGAAAAGTAGAAAATTACTTTACGTTCTTGTAATTCTTGCAGCTTTGATAGCTGTTATTCTCATCTTAACTCTTTTCATTCCAGTTCTCCGAAAACCTGCTCCTCCTCTTACAATGATGCCTCAACAGGAAATAAAGAAGGGAGAAGAACTACCCGAAGAAACTCAATTCCTCTTTGAAAAAAAAGAGAATTTTGTAGACCCATTTACATCAACCTCTTATCAAAACTGGAAGCTGAGAGAAGAACTTGAACAGAAGGCAAATGAAATTGAACTCCTGAAGCTGGAACTGGAACGGGCCAAGCTCATTAAAGAATTGAGAGAATTGAGGGGGGAAAAGGCAGGCGGAATTTATTACAGAGGTAAAGCTAGGGATATACCGGTTCTTCTTGCCACCTCACTCTCCGAAAATAGTAAAAGAGCCCTACTTCTTATAAGAGGTAAAAAAAGATGGGTAAAGGAAGGCGGAAGTCTTGAAGGATATCGGGTAATGAAAATAGTGAAAGGGAAGGCCATCCTGAAGACACCGCAGGGCAAGGTGATGGAACTTAAAGTAGGAGGGGGAAAATGAAGAGATTCTTTATAATATTGAGTTTAATCCTTTTTTCAATTCAATGTGCCCACAGGAAAACTGTAAAAACACCTGAAAAAACTCCGGAGCAGATGATACAGGAAAGAGAGCCTGAGATACCTGAGGTTAAGCTCGAACCAGAGGTGGAAAAGATTCCTTTGGAGATGAAAATAACCCTGACTGCCAGGAATATAACCCTTGGGTCTCTTTTGAACCTCATTTCAATGGAAACTGGATATAACACTTTATACGATCCCGGTATTGATACGTCAAAGACTATAAGTGTGGATTTTCATGATGTTTGCCTGAAAGACGCCCTTGACAAAATTACAGATCAGCTGGGTCTTGTTTACAAAATTCATAAAAATATTTTGGAAATAAAGGCCTATGATACCTGGACCTTTGAACTGGAATCTGTCCCCACTTCATCCAAGCCCGCTATATCTGTAGGTGGAAATGTCATTCCGGAAGCAGAAGGCCTGTTTGGAAGTTACATGATCAAAACACAGGCCTCAGGAGGAGAATCGGATTTTTACAAGGAACTAGAGGAAAACATTAAATCTCTGCTTACCAAAGGGGGGCAATACTCTCTGAACGCCAATACTGGGATACTTATGGTTTCTGACAGCGCCAAAGCATTGAGGAGAATTAAAAATTTTGTAGAAAAGATAAAAAATGCCAAAAAAAGACAGGTACATGTTGAAGTAAAAATTATAGAAGTAACACTGGACAAGAGCCGGCAACATGGTATTGACTGGAGTTTTATAGATCATTTCACCGTAAATAATGAGAAATATTCATTGAATCTTAGCCAGAGACTCTCTTTGTCACAATTCGTTTTTGATGTCAGCCTAACAGGGACGAGATTTAATGCTCTTTTAAACTTTCTTGCAACCCAAGGCAAAATCCACATTCTCTCCAAGCCCTCCCTCAGGCTGGTGAATGGAGAAACAGCTTTACTCACTGTGGGTAGAGTCCTGGCCTACTGGGAACTCACAGCCCAGGCAGGTGGGGTGGAAGCAGGTACTCCTGTGGTTTATCCGGTAAAAAGGTCTGTCCTCAAAGGTGTACTGCTGGGGCTTACTCCCGTTATTACAGGGGATAGCACTATAACTCTGGAGATTATACCCATTATTTCAGATATAAACAAGTGGGAACAGTATGAGTGGAACAATCAGCAACTTATAGCTCCCGATGTGGATATAAAAGAGGCCCAGACAACCCTGAGAATCAAGAGTGGAGAAACAGTTATTATAGGGGGGCTCATTACCCAGAAAGAGATTATCAACGAGAGAAAAATTCCTCTTCTGGGAGATATTCCCGTACTCGGAAATCTTTTTAAAACTACCGAAAAGACCCTGGAGAAAAGTGAACTTGTTATCCTGATCACCCCTACTCTATTATGAAGGGCACCGGTTTAAAGAGTATTCACCAGGCTTACATGGACTTTTTCGGATTGAAAAAGAGACCCTTTGCTATTACCCCTGACCCTGAGTTTTACTTCGAGTCCTTATCCCATAAGAAGGCTCTTGTACACATGGAATATGCTGTAACTGAGAAGATGGGTTTTGCAATGGTTACAGGAGAAGTTGGGACAGGAAAAACACTTATGGCAAGGATCTTCATGGAAAAAATGAGACCAAAAATTAATTCAGCCTTGATATTGCACCCTATACTCACAGAGAGAGAACTCCTCTATTCCATAGTACAGGATCTGGGGCTCAGGATGGACAAAAAGAGACCCACCAAGAAAGAACTCCTGGATAAGATCTCCTCATTTATTTTAAGTTCTGCTGAAAATGGTAAAAGAACTGTAATTATAATCGATGAAGCACAGGACCTTAAACCAAACATCCTGGAGAGCCTACGTCTTATTTCCAATCTTGAGACCGGAAAGGAAAAACTTCTGGATATTATCCTCTTGGGTCAGCCGGAACTGGAAAAGAAACTTAGTCGTTATACCCTGAGGCAGCTGAACCAGAGGATACTCGTGAGAACGCGTTTGAATCCTCTACAGGAAGAAGAAATAGAGGCTTACTTAGATATGAGAATCCAGAAGTCTGGTGGGGAAAAATTTTATGACAGTTCTATAATCCCTTTGGTTTACCGGTATTCTAAGGGAATACCCAGGCTCATCAATGCCGTTATGGAGCGGGCCCTGATTGCTGCTTTCGTTGATGATAGCAAAATTCTTAAAAAAAGGCACCTTAAGCTGGCTCATGCAAGCTTACTTGGAGAATAAAAATGAGTTTAATTGAGGAGGCACTCAGAAAAATAGAGGAGCAACATAAAAGGGCTCAGGCGGGTGCATCAAAGGAGAAAATTCGGAAGAAAAATAAGGGAAAATTTCTCATCTGGCCCATTATTTCCTTTCTGACCATGAGTATTTTACTTTATTTTTACTTAACCAGCAGCCCTTCTGGAAAAGAAAATTATATTCCCAGGATTGAATCCAGTAATAAAAAAGAAATGAATAGTATTAAGCCCTCTTCCATGAAAAATACCGAGCCTTCCAAAAATGTTTTAAATATCGTTTCACCTCCCAAAACAGTAAACACATTCTCTGAGGTTTCCGAACCTGCTGAAGTAAGGGAAAGTATCGTGACGCAGTATAAAAGGGCTCTTTCAAACTATGACCTTATGGGTGCCTATCATATAGCATTACAGAATATAGATTCCATAAACAGTAGAGATTTAATACCCCTGTTAAATGAACTGCAGAAAATTGATGCAGAAAGGGAGATTATTGAGTTAACTTCCCTGCTTGAGGACAGAGGGAGGATATCACCTGGAATTTACATAATCATGGGGAAGATGTATGAGGAAAAGGGAGAGATCGATAAAGCCGTAGAGGAGTATAAAAAATCCTTACTGGCTGGAGGGAATGAACCCCGTATTTATGCTAAAATCGGCTCTCTCTACGATAAACTTGGAGAAGAGGAAAATGCTATCAAGTTTTACAGAGAATATCTAAGAAGGGCAGATGATTTAAAATTAAAAGAAGCAGTCAGGAGGAGGTTAGTTTATCTTGAAAGTCAGTGAGAAGAAAAAACTGGGTGAGATTTTACTTGAGCTAGGGGTAATATCAGAAGAGGAACTAAGGATTGCATTAAAAGAGCAGAGCCGCACCGGAGAAAAACTGGGTGAAGTGATAACAAGACTGGGCTTTGCCACAGAAGAGGAGATACATATGGCAATAGCTCAGCAGGCCGGGACTCGATTCGTGGATCTCCGTGATATTATAATAAATCCAGATGCACTTACTCTGGTTCCTGAGCATGTAGCCAAGGAATTTAAACTGGTCCCCATCAAAATAGATGATAACACTATCACAATAGTTATATCAAACCCCTTCAATTTCAAAGCCATTGATACCATAAGGGAGATAACGGGTAGAGAGGTTATAGTATATACATCCAAGGAAGATGATATAGTAAAGGCACTGGAAAATGTCTACGGGTTTGCAGTCTCCATTGAAGAAGAAATCGAAAATAACATTAAGGAAGCTTTGAGAACTGTGACACCTGGAGCAGAATCACAGCCTGTAGCTTCTCTCGTGAATAACTTTGTACTTAAAGCCCTGCAGTTAGATGCTACAGATATACATATTGAACCTTCTGAGAAGGTTACCAGGATCAGATACAGAATCGACGGGGTGCTCCATAATATCTTCACCCTTCCTAAGAGATTACACCCGTCACTTGTCACCAGAATAAAAATCATATCCAATCTCGATATCGGGGAGCAGAGAATTCCCCAGGATGGTTCTTTCTCCCTTCCCTTCGGTATAAAAATGATCAACATCAGGGTATCAACCTATCCAACACCTCACGGAGAGAGCGTTGTTCTCAGAATACTGGAAAGAATAAATATCTTATTGGGCTTAGAAAAACTGGGATTCTCCGAAGAGAATCTCCAGATACTGAGGAGAATAATACGAAAACCTTATGGTATAATTGTGGCATGTGGGCCAACAGGTTCCGGGAAAACCACAACCCTCTACTCCATCCTCATGGAGTTAAATTCCCTGGAGAGGAACATAATGACCATAGAGGATCCCATAGAGTACCGTCTACCGCTTATAAAACAGGCACAGATAAATGAAAGGGCCGATTTCACATTCTCCAAAGCTTTAAGAAGTATATTAAGGCACGACCCGGACATCATAATGGTAGGGGAGATGAGGGACAAAGATACTGCAACTCTTGCCTTCCAGGCTGCCCTTACAGGACATCTGGTTCTGACCACGTTGCATGCAAACAATGCGGCTCAGGCAATCCCGAGACTGAGAAACCTGGGAGTTGATCCCTATTTGATTTCAGTTGGTCTCATAGGAGTGATTGCTCAGCGTCTAGTAAGGAAGGTCTGCGACTCATGTAAAAGGGAACGAACAATTACAGAAGAGGATATAGCGAGACTTATGTTACCCGAAGAACTCATAGGTGTCAGAACGTACGATGGCAAGGGATGTGAGAAATGTTTTCATACTGGCTACAGAGGGAGAACAGGAATTTTTGAAATACTTGAAATTACACCCGCTGTTCAGGACCTCATATTGAAAGAAGCTCCACCAGGCGTCATAGAAAAAGCTGCCGGTTATAAGAGCATGTTCCAGGATGGCATAGAAAAGGTAAAGGCAGGAATTACAACACCTGAAGAGGTTATAAGAGTCACAGGATAATATGGACTTCATTTATGTGGCACTGGCAAAAAATGGAGAATTGAAAAAAGGGGTATTACGTGCCGAAAATAAAAGTGAAGCTCAAGCTATTCTCCAATCCCTTGGTTTAAAACCTGTTAAAATTAAAAAAAGAATTAAAATTCCGCTCCTCGGCCAGAGGGAGAGGGTCAAGAGAAAAGACCTGATATTGTTTACCATGCAGCTCCATTCCGTTATCACCTCAGGGATACCTCTTACCACAGGACTGGATAGTATCAAAGAAGAGATGGGAAATAAATATTTCAAGAAGGTTATAGATGAAATTAAACTCTCTCTTCTCGAAGGCAAAACTCTCTATGAAGCCTTCAGCTTTCATAAAAAGGTATTCCCGCTAGTTTACCTGGGAACACTGAAGGTAGGAGAAGAAAGTGGAACTTTACCCAGAACTCTTGAGAGACTGATTCAGTTTCTCACAAAACAGGAGGAATTCATTTCTCAGGTGACCCATGCCCTCATCTATCCTGCTTTTGCCATCACCACCATTGTCTTTGCGGCTATCTTCTACATTGTGTATGTGTTACCCAAGGTACTAGAACTGGTCATGAGCCTGAATGTGGAGCTTCCTTTTATAACTATCTTACTCATCAATTTTGTAAAATTCTTAAAGACCTATGGAATTGTCTTTCTCTGCATCGTTGTAGCAGTCCTGTTCATATTATTTTTCATGAGGAAAAGCTCTAGATACAGAATTATTTTTGATAAGATAGTGCTGAGAACACCACTGGTTTCCAGAATACTTGGGAGATCACTTTATGCTCAGTTTTCAACTTTTTTAGCTATCATGCTGGAGGCAGGAGTAGATTTATCCACTTCCCTGGCACTCCTCGTGGAAACCGTGTCTAATACAGTTTTCAAAAAGAAAATACATCAGATCAAAGAACTTGTGGAAGGTGGAACTTCCCTTGGAGGAGCCTTCAGACTTCTTTACTTTCCACCGCTCTTTGTCTCCATGGTGGAGGTGGGAGAGGAAACTGGAAGATTACCTGCACAATTACACAATCTCGGTAATTACTATGAAAGAGAGCTTGAAAACATGGTAAGAAGACTTCAGGCTACCCTAGAGCCTGTATTGATCATTACCATAGGAATTTTTGCTGCTTTTATTTTTGTATCCATTCTCCTTCCCATCTACCAGACAATATCAACTCTAAGGTGAAACACAGGTATCAGCTGAAATGGAAACCCCATTCCAGATCACACATACTTTACAATCATTACCCTGGTTTACCGATGAGAGGGAGAATTTATACAGTTCAGCTATGCCCCAGCTACAAAGGGTGGAAGAATTAAATATGTAAATTTCATCACCTGGTGGAATATTTGTGAAAGTAGAAGTTCTATTCCTCCTTATTCGTGTGCAGTTTATGGTGGTGGAGGGCACAGATTTTATCCATATATTTGCACTGGATCTATTTGTTAAAACAAGTGTAAAGCTGGTGCAGGTTGTCCCACCGCCTCCTGCACCAGTTGCCGTAAGTTCAAGCTCAGAAATATAGACTAGAATATCATCGAAATCACCGCTCCCCTGAGATTGGAACCTACCATCTGAAGGGGTAGCATTTTCACCATCAAATTTTCCGTTTACCCCAGCAGAGATAAGAACGGCTCCAATTGATCCTATGGAAGTTCCATCAACATATATGGAATCTGAAGGAT
The DNA here is from genome assembly GCA_003644895.1 of Candidatus Hydrothermota bacterium. Classification (GTDB taxonomy): domain Bacteria; phylum Hydrothermota; class Hydrothermia; order UBA1063; family UBA1063; genus B29-G16. Next base: position 9,541 of record QNDO01000034.1, read on the forward strand.
TTCCTCTATCTGCATAATATAAAAAAGGAATTCCTCTGATGGGATCCCTCGTGTATTTCTGTGGTATCTGGAGAGCCTGATAGGGGACGCTGTAGCCAGAACCTGCAGCCGGGAGAGAATCGTTTACAGTATAATAGGTAATTATCAGGTCCTTCATATCTTTCAATTCTTCTTCCGTCTGAGCAATCTTTTTTTGCTGGAAAGTTGTAAATACAAGAGGTAATGTCACGGCAATGACGATACCCACTAGAATTAATACAATGGCAAGTTCTATTAATGTGAAGCCTCTTCGCATCTCACCCCCCTATATTCTCAAAACACTATTGCCCCCGAACCTTCTGTACCGACCTGTGCTTATATCACCATCATCGATCTTCTGGTCTATAAGAGAATCTACATCCGGGGGGATATTGGTAGTAATAATATAATTTCCACTATCTGAGAGATAATTCTGCCAAAGAATACTGAACCCCCCACCGTAAGGATTTGTCTTTTTTACTGTGAATCCCTTGGATTCAAGCTCAGTAATACCGTCGCTTTCAATCTTACCGTCGCCGTCTAAATCTCCTGGATAGCTACGGTACAAATTGAAATATGCTTCACAGGAGTTGTAATTTATTTGAAAAGATGATACCGTTGCATCAATTTTTGCAGATTTTCTGAGTACTGCTCCCCGAATCACCACAGCCAGAATCAAGCCTATAATGATCAAAACTATGCTCAATTCTAACAGCGTAAATCCTCCTCTTCGCATAAGTTAAATATAAGCTTTTCAATTAATTATGTCAACACTCCTTTTCGCTTACCCATACGTTTATACTCCATTTGATACTTTTTTCTTTTCTCTTTATAATAATCCCCATGAATAAGAAGAAAGTCCTTGTTACAAGTGCATTACCATATGCAAATGGGCCATTACATATAGGTCATATAGCCGGTGCATATCTCCCAGCGGATATTTATACCAGGTATAAACGATTGAAGGGGGATTATGTGATCCATATCTGCGGGACAGATGAACATGGGGTAGCAATTACCATAAGAGCAGATAAGGAAGGTAAGACCCCTAAAGAAATTGTGGATTACTACCACGAGAATATCAAGGAGAGTTTCAAGGGGCTGGGAATTGAATTTGACAATTTCTCAAGGACTTCTTTACCACTTCATCATAAAAATTCCCAGGAATTCTTTCTTAAACTTTACGAAAAGGGCCTTATTTATAAGAAGGATATAGAACAATACTACTGTGAAAACTGTAAAAGATTTCTTCCTGACAGATATGTTAAGGGAACATGTCCATACTGTGGCTATGAAAAGGCAAGGGGGGACCAGTGTGAAAAATGTGGAAGATGGCTTGAACCTAAAGAGCTTGTCAATCCACGCTGTTCAATATGTGGTTCCACACCTGTACTCAAAAAATCCTTTCATTATTATTTCAAACTGAAATCCTTTGAAAAATCCTTGCTAGAATGGCTTCTCTCTAAAGATGACTGGAAGGAAAATGTAAAAAATACTGCAGTTTCATGGGTGAGAGAGGGGCTCCAGGATAGGGCAATCACCAGGGATCTGGAATGGGGAGTTCCAGTTCCTTTGAAAGAAGCTGCAGGAAAGGTACTCTATGTTTGGTTTGATGCCCCCATAGGTTATATTA
>QNDO01000035.1 GCA_003644895.1 Candidatus Hydrothermota bacterium
CTTTACTGCATCGTCCCTTGGCGGCATTGCGGTTGCGTTAATGATACCTGATGGGAGAAGGAAGTTAAAAACCAGATGGGAAGTATTTACTAGCCCCAACCATGCCAGTCCGTTAAATCAGGGTCCATTCCATTTCAGGACATATGATGAGGAAAAAAATCAGGGATCCCAAGGGGATAAAGGGGTTCATTTCCTGACGGCATACGCACTTGTGAATCCTCTTTCTTTATTTTTTGAATATTTTTATCAAATTCTCGGTATCAATAAACCAGTGGGCTATGTGACAGAACGTGCATACTGGACAGCTGTTTTTGCAGACCTTTTATTCGGGTTTTCCGAGGAATATGTGGATGCATTTGAGAAAGACGAAGGCTTTAGTATTTACGACCTGCTGGCTAACTTAGTGGGATTGAGTTTTTCTGTATTAAAAAAATATGGTTATCTTTCTAACGTAGATTTTTTCTGGGCTATTCATCGACCTCCCTCCGCTTGGAGATATCATTTCTGGTTGAATATGCCTTCCTATGAATTCACAATAAGAATTGATCTTTCTCCATATTTTTTTGGTGAAAAAGCTGACTGGGAAACATTCAAGTGGTGGAGAAGATATATAGCTTATGTGGGAAGTGTAAGGTTTTTTATGCAGAATATGTATATCCATGGACCAGAATGGAGAAGAGTGGGGAGATAATTTTCAACTCCCATTTATTTGCATTAAAATTTATAGAAGGAGGTTGAAATGGCCAAAGTGGAGGTAAAATGGATTGATGGTATGCGTTTTGTTGCGATACCGGAGTCAGGGCATGCTGTGATAATGGATAGCTCAGAGGATAAAGGAGGCCTTGATTCAGGACCTCGACCCATGGAGCTTCTTCTTATTTCACTAGCAGGTTGTACCGGGATGGACGTTATTTATATATTGAAGAAAATGAGGGTCCAAGTTCAGGGTTTTGAATTAAAAATTGATGCCGAAAGGAAGCAAGAACATCCGAGATATTACAGTAAGGTGCATGTAAAGTATGTCTTTTACGGCAAAGATATCCCTGAAGATAAAGTAAAACAGGCCATTGAACTTTCACAACATAAATATTGTTCAGTATCTGCCACCATGAGGGCAGTTGGGGAGTTAACTTATAGTTTTGAGATAAAGGAGGCTTAAAATGAAAAAGTTGAGTTATGTACTCCTTGGGCTTGTAATCTTGTTTTTTTCCTGTAAACAGGAAGGTAATAAAATGAGAAGAAAGTGGTCAAATCTGGAACACGCCGATGTAAACCTCTGGGCAGACGACTATTTCCATCAGAATACAGTGGATGCATCCAGAGTGAGAGAAGGAATAATAAGGGCCAGGGTGGATGGAGAGTGGCATGATTACAAAACTGTAGAGCTTCCAGACAAATTTATTAAATGGAGTGTTGAAAACCGAATGGAGACCTTTGAAAGGGTAAGAAAAAATCAGATGCCCAGACTTGCAGGACCACATAATGGCATGGTTGCCACTTACGGAATCAGAAGGCTGGATTCTCAGTTTAAAATAAATAATGCAGTAAAAGGCATGGGATTTATGCCCAGAGAAGATAAAATCAAAGAAGTTATAGATCTTCTGGAGAGCACAAAGGATAGCGACTTTGAAACTCACCTTAAAGTTCTTGAAGACCTTTATAATCATGTCGATGAGTATTTTACTAGAAAAGCACTTCTTTCTCTTGAGCTGTATACCACTAAAGAATTTGAAACACATACATTTCTAAATGAAATGGTAAATCCAGCGGTCTCGATAGTATTCTTAGATATTCCTAGTTTTGAAGTTAAAGCCATTGCTCAGTTAATTCATCCCAATGATCCTCAACTCACAGAGTATGAAAAGGATATAGTCCATTATGCTAATCTCATTCACAGTTATTTTCATGGCAAATTCACTAAAACCTTCATCGCTGTGGTATACCATGTAATTGAGGTGTATGACAATACACCAGGCAGAGGGGGGAAGGGTATCAGAATAATGCCCCCTCTACCTTGAGGCAATAGTCATGGAGTTGGGTATAAGGGGTAAGAATGCGGTTGTACTTGCATCCACCAGAGGTATAGGTAAAGCATGCGCCAAAGCTCTCCTTGAGGAGGGTGTAAATGTGGCAATATGCGGTAGAAATAGTGAAGTTCTTGAATACACATTACATGAACTCAGGAATATTACAGGAGCTCATGTATTGGGATTTAGATGTGATGTACAGGATAAAGAACAGCTGAAGGGGTTCTTCCGCAAAGTTTACGATGAATTTGGTAAAGTCGATATACTAATTAATAATGCAGGAGGCCCCCCCTTCTGGGTATTTTTTAGACTTTAATGATCAGGACTGGGTGGATGCTTTTATGTTAAATTTTATGGGTGCAATCAGAGCCACTAGACTAGTTTTGCCTGGAATGATGGAACAGAAATGGGGCAGAATAATTAATTTAACCTCTATAAGTGTAAAGGAACCAATCAAGGATTTGATATTATCTAATTCTATAAGATTGGCTGTTATTGGTTTTGCCAAAACCCTCAGTCAGCAAGTAGCCGAGCATGGAGTCACGGTGAATAATATAGCCACAGGTCTCACTAAAACCGAAAGGATCGAAAACCTCATAACAGCTAAATCAGAAAGGGAGAAAAAAGCAAGGAAGAAGTATATCAAGACATGATCAAAAACGTTCCAATGAAAAGAATGGCAACTCCTGATGAAATAGCACATGCTGTTCTATTTCTTGCTTCTGAAAAAGCGTCGTATATCACAGGTGTGACTCTTCCAGTGGATGGGGGGTATATTAAGAGTAGTCTTGCATGAAGATAATTTTTTTAATTCTTCTGTCGCTGAAACTTATATATTCAGGTGAAGAAAGAGGACACAAGTCCACATTTAACATCGAGATTTATAAGGATAAAAATATAGTAAAAATTCATACCTTCAATTCCGATGGTCTTGATTTTATTATGGAGGCAGATAGTGATTATCATTTACTCTATCTTTTGAAGAAAGATAAAGGTAAAGAAAGGTTAGTAGTGAAATGGAATGGACAGGGATATGCTATCAGATTTTTTGGTATAACGAGAAAGATGAGAACTGCTGAACCTATGGTGGATAGGCATATACTTCCTTACTGGCTTCAGGAGCAGATCCGTTCAGGGAAGATCCCTGATAAAATTGAACTTCTTGTTCCAGAACTTGGACCAGTGCCAGTAGTATTTGAAGAGGAGAAGGGTCAAGATACCTTGAAAATAACTATGATTATTGATGGAATTGCGGGAAAGATATTTCGAAAGAAATTTTTCTTCTACTACAATAAAGAAGGTTTATTGGTGAGATATGCTGATTCCTCAGGAAGGTCTCTTGTACTTCAGAGGATCGAAAACTGATTATTCACCAATTATCTTAATAATTACTCGTTTTCTCCTCTGACCATCAAATTCTGCGTAGAATATTCGCTGCCAGGGCCCGAGATCCAGCTTCCCTTCTGTAATAGGAAGTATAACTTCATGATGAATAAGAAGGGATTTTAGATGTGCATCTCCGTTATCCTCCCCTGTAAGATGATGTCGGTAGTCTCTTCTATAAGGAGCAAGTTTTTCCAACCATTCCCATATGTCCTGGTGAAGTCCAGATTCATTATCGTTTACGAACACACCAGCTGTTATATGCATAGCCGAGACAAGGCAGAATCCTTCTTTGACTCCGCTTTCCTTCACAGCCTCCTCTACCACAGGTGTAATGTGAATTAACTCTCTCCTCTTTTGTGTGTTAAACCAGAGGTATTTTGTATAAGACTTCATGGTCTCCTCCTTTGTCTGAGAATACAGCCTGGAAAATAATACTCCAGGATTTCTTTATAGTTTTTGCCCCTTTCTGCCATTTCCCGGGCGCCCCACAGAGAAAGCCCTACGAGATAACCTTTCCCCTTTCCTATAAAATAGAGGCTGTCTCCTGAATACTGGACCCTAAAGGAAGGACTGAAAATTTTATCCGGGAATAATTCATAAATCTCTATTCCTCTCAAATGTTGCAAATTTGGGCCAAACAAAATAATATCTTCCGCTATTCCGTGTAAGCTTTTTTTGATAATTTTCATAGAATCAAGATCCAGCATGCCAACCCCTCGCAAAAAAGAGTATTCCCATATCCAAGACTCCCATTCGAAAAAGGGGGATTTCTTGGAAAATGGATCTGGTACAGATATAAGATACTCTCTATTTTCTTCAAAAACTTCATTATATGGAACTGTTTCTCCCCCTGTGGAATGTGTCCATAATGGATATATGACGTTCCCTTCAAAAGTTAATATAATATATCTTGTGTCTGATACAGCTTTCATGGTCTTTGAAGTTTCTGCTTTAATACCTGTATAAACGAATAGATCTGTGGAATCAGGGATAATACCATGTGAGTATTTGAAGTTACTGTATATCCAGCTTCTCACTGCAATTGCCCTTGCTTTAAGTGATTCAATATTAGTATCAGGAGGATCAAGACCTCCAATAATGGAAGAGAGAAAATCATCTATCCCAATTTTATTGAAAATAAGGATTCCGTCTTTCCCTTTTCGAATGAGTATATCACCTCTATAAGTCCCGCTGTCTCCTTCAATGATTACTGTTTTGGGTAATTCTCCGGATATTTTAAAGGATGAGATATTTTCACTGTTAAAAATAATAGCGTTATTTTTGAGCTCAAACAGGTAGTCGCTGGTGCCGGTTCTTACATATACCCATTTTGGAGATACAGTCCAGAATAAATGAACTAGAAGGGTAATATAAATTGAATCCACTTTTACCTTCCAATCATTTTGAGGAACTCTTCTTCATCAATCATTTTTATACCGAGTTGTTGCGCTTTCTGGTATTTGGAGCCTGGATTCTCGCCTACAACCACAAAGTCAGTTTTTCTCGAAACCGAATTGGATACTTTTCCACCAAGAGATTCCACAATTTCCTTAGCTTCATCCCTGGACATGGATTTGAGAGCACCTGTAAAAACCACTGTTTTTCCTTTAAATGGAGATTCTTTTATCTCTTTAATTTCTTCAACTTCCAGTCCTGCCTTGAACATCTTGTCAAGAACCCTTAAATTTTCCTGGTTCCTGAAAAATTCCACAATACTCTGGGCAGTTTCGGGTCCTATTCCTTCTATATTTATAAGCTCATTAAGATTTGTATTTTTAAGTTTGTCAAAGGATTTAAAATAATCAGCTAGTAATTTCGCAGTGTACTCTCCTACATTGGGAATACCTATGGCGTATAGGAATCTATGTAAAGGTATTTTCTTGGATTTGTGTATCTCGTTCAGTAAGTTTTCAGCAGATTTATCTGCAAATCCATCGAGTTTAAGAAGGTCTTCCTTTGTAAGGTAATAAAGATCAGCAAGATCCTTGACGAGTCCTTTATCTACAAGTTGAATTGCTACTTTTTCTCCCAGCCCTTCAATATCCATGGCTCTCCGCTGGGCAAAATGTTTTAGGTGAGCTTTGAGTTTCGCAGGGCATGAAATATTTATACATTTGTAATAAGCCCCTTCTTTTACTACCTTTGCACCACACACGGGACAGGTAGAAGGAGGGCTAATATCCCGTTCTTTTCCGGTTCTCACATCTTTGATAACCTGGACTATATCTGGGATAACATCTCCAGCCCTCTGTACCACCACTTTATCGCCGATTTTAACATCCAGTCTCTTTATTTCGTCAAAATTGTGAAGAGTAGCCCTTGATACTATAACACCCCCGACCTCAACTGGCTCAAGAATAGCAACAGGCGTTATTGTACCAGTTCTTCCTACCTGAAAAACTACATCTTTAATTACTGTGGTTTTTTGTCTTGGTTTGAATTTTCCTGCTATTGCATATCTCGGAGACCTCGCAGTTGTTCCCAGTTTATTCCATAAGGAAAGGTCATTTACTTTTACCACAATACCATCCAGCTCATATTCCAGAGAATCCCTTTTTTCTTCCATTTCCCGGTAAAATTTCACTACTTCCTCGATATTTTCACATAGCTTTCTGGGTTTTGAAACTTTAAATCCCCATTTTTCTATCTGATTAAGAATTTCCCACTGTGTCTTAAATTCGAGGCCTTCCACCACACCGATACCCCAGGCAATAAAGTCCAGTTTCCGCTCTGCAGTTATTTTGGGATCCAGCTGTCTCAAGGAACCACTGGCTGCGTTTCTTGGGTTAGCAAAGGTTTTTTCACCTCTCTTTGCCAGTTCTTGGTTAAGTTTTTCAAAATCGCTTTTTTTCATGATGACTTCACCCCGGATTTGGACCCGGAGGGGTATGGGATTTTCCCCTTTTATCAGCCGCATCGGGACAGATCTGATGGTTCTAGCATTTAATGTAACATCTTCTCCCCTCACACCGTCCCCTCTTGTTGCAGCAGTTTTGTAAATCCCATTTTCATAAGTAAGTTCACATGATAGGCCATCAAATTTTGGTTCTGCAGTATATTGGATATTTGTGGTGAGTGGTAATCCAAGTACCCTTTTTACTCTTCTGTCAAATTCACGCAATTCATCTTCGTTTCTGGCATCCTGGAGGGATAACATGGGGATCTCATGGATTATGGTTCCGAATTCCTCCTGTGGAGGAGCGCCTACCCTCTGGGTTGGTGAATCAGGGGTAATAAATTCGGGATACATTTCCTCGAGCTCTTTTAGCTCTCGCATAAGATCATCATATTCAGCGTCAGAGATTACAGGTTGGTCAAGGACATAATATCTATAGTTGTGATAATTTATCTCCTCTCTAAGCTCTTCAATTCTCTTTTTTGCTTCTTCTTTGGAAATCTTCTTCATTGTCTTACCCCTATTATATAAAATATAAGCTGAAAGCTTGATTTTATCAAGAGCCTCACTCAACAGGGGATTCCTTATTTTGAATGTTCATTTCAGTGCCTTTAAAATGTTAAATCAAACTAAAAGGAGGTATTTATGAAAAAAACAGAGGATTATATAAGAGAAGTTGAGAAATTCAGTGCGCATAACTATCATCCTCTTCCTGTAGTCCTTTCTACAGGGGAAGGTGTGTGGGTTTGGGATGTCGAGGGCAATAAATACATGGATATGCTCAGTGCATATTCAGCAGTAAATCAGGGGCACAGGCACCCCAAAATTATAAAAGCACTGGTTGACCAAGCCCAAAAAATCACTCTTACCTCCAGGGCTTTTCATAATGACAAGATGGGACCCTTTTTACACAAGCTCTGTGGGGTTGCAGGATATGATAAAGCTCTTCCCATGAACACAGGAGCAGAGGCTGTCGAAACGGCCATAAAAGCAGCAAGAAAGTGGGGATATCTTAAAAAGGGCGTAGAAGAAAATAAAGCAGAAATTATAGTGTGTGAAAATAACTTTCATGGAAGAACTACAACAATTATAAGTTTTTCCACTGAACCTCAGTATAAATTTGGATTTGGTCCCTTTACACCTGGCTTTAAGATTATACCATACAATGATCCAGAAGCTCTTGAAAAAGCCATCACTCCTAATACGGTTGCCTTTCTGGTTGAGCCCGTGCAAGGAGAGGGGGGTGTCATTGTGCCAGATGAAGGGTATTACAAGAAAATAAGGGAGATAACAAAGAAATACAATGTACTGCTTATAGCTGATGAGATTCAGACAGGTTTTGGCAGAACGGGGACACTGTTTGCCATGGATAGAGAGGGTGTTAAGCCCGATATACTCGTGGTAGGTAAAGCACTTGGCGGGGGAATTTACCCAGTATCAGCCATTCTTGCTGATGATGATATAATGGATGTTTTTAAGCCCGGGGATCATGGTTCTACCTTTGGAGGAAATCCCTTGGCCAGTGCTGTGGGTATGGCATCCTTAGAAGTTATCTTGGAAGAAAAACTTCCAGAGCGAGCAGAAGAACTTGGAAATTATTTTATGGAAGAATTGAGAAAAATCAATAGTCCATATGTAAAAGAGGTAAGAGGCAGGGGCTTGCTCGTTGGTGTGGAAATTAAAAAAGAAATCGCCACTGCAAGACCATTTTGTGAGAAATTGATGAGACTCGGCATTCTAGCTAAAGAAACACATGAGCAAGTCATCAGATTTGCTCCTCCGCTCATCATCAAAAAAGAGGAGATTGACTGGGCTTTAGAAAAGATAAGAAAAGTTTTAACGGAGCCAATTTAAAATTCCAAAATTTTGACAGCGTTATTATAGGTTTTTTTTGCTACGATTTGGAGAGGTATATTCAGAATTTTACTGATTACTTCCAGTGTATACACGATATATGCCGGTTCATTTCTCCCCTTAACCTTTGAAGGAGTCAAGTACGGAGAATCAGTCTCTACCAGCATGCGGTCAAGAGGAACAGTATTTATAGCCCTTTTGGCTCTTGAGTTTCTGTAAGTTATAGATCCTGCGAAGGATATGTAGAAATTTTTGAACTTCAGAATTTCCTCTGCCTCATCAGGACCACCAGAAAAACAGTGAAATATTCCCCCAGGAAGTTCATTATTATATTCAGAGAGAATTCTAAATATATCTTCAAAGGCATCTCTCACATGCAATATGACCGGAAGTCTAAATTTAATGGCTATTTCCAGCTGGCTTCGGAAAACACTAATCTGAGCTTCTTTAGGAGAGTACATTTTATAAAAATCCAGTCCAATTTCTCCTATTGCAGTAATATGGGGAGAACTTACCAGTTGTTCTAATTTCTTGAGGGTTTCAGAATTAAAATCCTTGGCATCATGGGGATGGACTCCTGCACTTGCTTTAAAATTCAGTGACTTGGCCAGTTCCACTGCTCTGGAGGAAGATTTAATATCATAACCAGGGATAAATATTCTTTCGACACCATTTTGCTTTGCTCGGAAGAGCACCTCCTCTAAGTCTTTTTTAAATTGGGGGTCATTCAAATGAGCATGGGAGTCATAGATTCTCACTTTGTTGTTTTGTTCTCCTTCTTTTCTATTTTTTCTTGTGTTTTTGTCATTGTACATGTGCCATCGAAAAGTACACCCTCCTGTACTGAAAGTATTTTGCAAACTAGGTCTCCGATAAATCTCGCTCCAGTTTCAAATTCAATCCGTTCCTCGATTTTTATGGTGCCTTTTAAAGTGCCACCAATCACTGCATTTTTAGCTTCAAGCTCTCCGTCCAGTAGACCTGTTTTTCCCAATATAAAGGTGCCCTGCACTCTGACTTTACCTTTTAATCTGCCGTCGCAGCGTGCACTTCCTCTGACCGAGATATTTCCCTCCAACTCTGCTCCCGGCCCTATTATTGTGTCAATTTTTTGATTTACACTTTCTTTTGCCATTTTACCCCCCTTATTTTGCAATTAAAAGTCCTTTCTTTATTTCAAATTTCCTGCCCTCTTCATTTTTGCATTCAAGTTTATAAATATAAAATCCGTTTGATATATTATCATTAAAATTATCCCTCAGATTCCAGTAAATTTTTCCGAATCCTTGGTTAAAATAACGCCTTCCACTCGTCCATACAAGCCTCCCGCCGATGGTGAAAACTTTTATCTCTACCCAGGAGGGCTTTGATAGTATAAAAGTAAAATAGACTCCTGAATTTTCATTTTTTACCGGATTGGGATATGCTAGGATATTACTTACACTAAATTCCCTCTCGCGAATAACCAAGTGTAAGTTTTTAACACTCATATTATTGAGATTATCATATGCAATAAGGGATATGTCCTTATCTTGAGAAAACTCAAATTCCATCGGATAATTGACTTCTCCTTTTGTGAAGCTATTTTTGTAATACTCAAAATATGGTCGTAAATCAATGAACTGGTTATCCATATGAAGCATTATGCCCTTCTCTGTACCAAAAACTGTATAAAGATTAATACCGGAACTATCCTCAAGTACCACTCTTAGATTAAAATTCAGAGGTACTTCAGCAGTATCCTCCAATTCAATATTTCCTATGAAAAATTTTATGGATGGACCCTTTTTGTCTTCTCCTATTGTGCCCTTAATGAAATGTAGAGGGTATATTTCATAGGATAGAAACTTATTACCCTCTTTTCGGGTGATTCCCATTAGTGCCCCGTACCCGGTATCGGCTGTGACTGGGAGGAAGAAATGAAGAGTATCGGGGAGAATTTTTATATCAAAACTTCCTGTAAAGATAGGTGAATTCTCACCAAGATATGTATAGGTAACCGAAGGTCTAACAGTTGAATTTACATAGGTTATCTCTGTAGGTTTATGGAGAATATTCAAGTGATACAGAGTTGTGGGCGTTCCCTCCTCTATCACTGCATAGTTGATATTGCCTATTTCCAATGAGTCAGGAACCTGCACCTGTAAGGAGCTATCGGGTAAAGGAAGAGAAAACATCGTTGCAGGATCCCCAAATAAGGTATAGTATGTCAGTGAGTAATAGATTTTACCATCCTGTGCGATTTCTCCAAGAGGGTGGATTCTTCTGTCATTTATGAGGTTATGGATATATCTACCGTAATAGTCATTTACAGACACAAATTGGGAAATGGTAGAAGCAATGGAAGCTATTGCTTGATCCTGTACGGCCATGTATTCAGCAATACCATGTGCGGGATCAAGCCGGGTGAATGCACCTACTTTACATGAAAAGAACATGGTAAGTGGAGGTTTCCCTGAAGTTTTCAACTTTGGAAGATCCTGCAGTAAAAGCATCTGTTCATGGGTCAATTGTACTGGATTACCGTGACCGTAAAAAGTAAGAAGTAGCCCTCCTTGATTAAAAGTTTTAATAAAGGCTTCCTTTGCTTCTCTCCCCCTTTCTACTATATCCCCGGGGGATCCGTATTTGATTTCATATACTTCTCTGACTTCTATAAAAGGCAACGTAAGGTTTCTTCTTATATAATCAACATAAGGAAGATGCCAACTCATTTCTGAAGGTATTCCGGCTGCATTATATTCGTCATCTGAAACGAGGATGTATCTTGAGCGCCAATAACCGGAAAGATCTTTTCTTTCATAAGATATTAGCTTATCCACAAAATTACCCAATTCCTCTTTAGTTCTTACAGGAATTCTACCAATATAAAAGTCTGCATACCCATCACCGGTCATATCTGCGTAGAACTCATCTCGGGCCCCTTTCATGTCGTCTATGTCCGAGGAAATTACTGGTTCATAGGCAGGTACAATATTGCCTCCGCCACGGAGGTTTTTATAATCATACGTTGCATCACCA
>QNDO01000036.1 GCA_003644895.1 Candidatus Hydrothermota bacterium
TTTATAAGGGGGGGCTATCGATTTGTCAAGTTGATTATAAAGTAAATTGACTGTACTTATAAGCCTCCGGATAATTTTAGACGGAGGATTATATGAAAAATTTTGCAGACTTGACATACCGAAAAAGAAATAGAACATCGAATCAAGATTAGAGAAATTTAGATGGGATATGCCTTTGCAGGATTTTTAGTGGGTTTTTTAAATGCCTCACTTGGTATAGGTGGAGGAGTACTTCTTGTACCTATCCTTGCGTATGTTTTACATATGGAATTTAAAAAAGCAATAGGGACATCCCTGGCTACAATTGTCCCAACCTCTCTTGTAGCAGTTATCACACATTATCTTATCAAATCCAGTAATTTAACTGTTATACCAGTGATAACGATTCTTTTTGGTTCTTTAATTGGAGCTTGGATAGGGTCGAAACTTGTGGTAAAATTAAGCTCAGCCCTTTTAAAATTCCTGTTTTCTATGTTGTTAATTTTCGCAGGACTTAAGCTTATAGGGGTGTTTAGTTTGTCTAATGTGCCCCCAATCCTGAAAATTAATCCATACCTTTCCTTGGTAGGGCTTTTTGCAGGTATCTCCTCAGTCCTTCTCGGTATAGGTGGCGGAGTGATAATAGTGCCTTCCCTAAATATTTTCTTTGGATTTAGCATGCATCAAGCAGTTACGACCTCTCTAGCTGTGATTTTCCCTACAACATTGATGGGGGCGCTTTTACACAAAAGGCTGCAGAATATAGAAGGCAGAATAATAAAATATATACTACCTTCAGCAGCTATCGGTGCGGTAGCGGGTGCTTTTTTCTCTAACACCCTACCATCAAGTACACTAAGGATAATCTTTGGTTCATTTTTGATATTGATTTCCATGAGAATTCTCCTTGAATCTATAAGATCCAGGCTTTTAAATTTGTAAACTATGGACACAAATAAAGGCTTTGAATTTCCACTTATCAGAACAGAGATTCCGGGTCCGGAATCCAGAATTTTATCAAAAAAGCTGAAGGAAGTTGAATCTCCCAATATAACGTATGTATCCGGAGATTTTCCTGTTTTTATAAAAAAAACGTACATGATGAATGTGTGGGATGTAGATGATAACCGTTACATCGATATGACGTCTATGTTTGGCGTTAGTGCTGTAGGACATACCAACTCTTTGATTCTGGATATACTAAAAAATGCAGAAATAATAAATGGTATGGGAGATGTGCTTCCGACAGCTTCCAAAGTAAAACTCTTGGGCAAACTTAGGAAGATTATGGGCGGAGGTTATAAGGGAATACTTGGACAGAATGGTGCAGATGCAGTGGAAGCCGCCATGAAGACAGCACTATTATATACTGGTAGGCACAGAATTATTGCTTTTAAGGGCGGATACCATGGCCTCTCCTATGGTGCCCTGAATCTAACCTGGAGTAAAAAATTTAAACTCCCTTTTAAAAAGCAGATGCCTGTGATCACTAAGTTTTTTGAATATCCTCGTGATGATATTGAAGGAGATTTTGTTCTGGAGAAAATAGATGCATATCTTTCTAGATTATCTCCTGAGAAGAGGCCAGGCCTTATCTTTGTAGAGCTCATTCAGGCTCGCGGTGGTGTCAGGGTTGCACCCTATAGATTTATTCAGGGCCTTAAGGAAATTGCTGATAGATATGATATTCTTCTGGGATTTGATGAAATATACACTGGATTGGGTAGAACAGGGAAAATGTTTGCCTTTGAACATTATGGTGTAAAGCCTGACATAATAACATTGGGGAAAGCTCTGAGTTCCTCATTCCCTGTTTCTGTATGTCTTGCTACAGATAAAATTATGGAGGCGTGGCCTGAGTCACAAGGCGAGGCAATACATACCTCTACCTTTTTAGGACACCCATTGATATGTGAAGTTGCTGCCAGTGTTCTGGATCAAATTAAGAAAGATAAACTTTATGAGAGAGCAGAGCGAATTGGACGATTATTGATGGGGGAGCTTAAGGAATTAGAACTTGAATTTCCTGGCGTAATAAAGGAAGTAAGGGGTAAAGGACTGCTTATCGGTATTGAATTTAGAACAAAGGGTATGGGATTTGAATCGATGAAGTATTTGCTCAAAAAAGGTTTCATAACCCTTCCTGCTGGTGAAAATGCGGAGGTTCTAGAAATTACCCCCCCGTTGGTCATAACCGAAGATATTGCTATGTTTTTTATACAACAGCTTAGAAGAGTAATAAAAGATGAACTTACATAGGGAGGTCCTCGAATACATAAAAGATTCTAAAGAGTTTGACCCAGCTCTTGCTGTGAAGATAGTTAATTATCAAATTGAGCACGTAAAGCATCTGCGTGAGTTTTATCAGAAATTCGGCGTTTCAAAAGTAAAGAACATAGATGAGATTATCTTCATTCCTGTGGAGTTTTTTAAAAAATATACATTAACTGCTTTTGAAAAACCTGCAGGCTATTTTGTGTCCAGTGGTACTACTGGGGAACGTTCAAAAGTATATTTTTCAGATCAATCTCTTGAACTTTATATAGCCTCAATGCAACAAACCTTCCCCTTTTTTGACAGAAGGGTTTTCTCACTGATTCCACCTTTTTCTCATGCAAAACATTCTTCACTTGCTTTTATGGTTTCATTTTTTGTTGAAAAAACCAGAGGCCGGCATTTAAACTACAGTTTCGAGCTGGATGAGGAAACAATTCTGTCTCAATTAGACGAACTTGAAGATGATATTCTTCTTTTCATGACTTCTATTCAATTGTTGAAATTATCTCAGTACATGGAGCAAAAAGGTATCAGATTCTACAAGAAATTTATTATAGTGGAAACAGGAGGATACAAGGCCTTGAGAAAACCATACAATAGATTTGGACTTTATGATTATGCATTCCGTTTTTTCCCAAAAAGTGAATTCTATTCAGAATACGGTATGAGTGAGCTTTTTTCTCAGTTTTATTCTACAGGTCCAAATAAACTATATGTGGAATATCCCTTTGCTAAAGTTTTCACAAAAGGCGAGGGCCTATTAAAAGTATTCGATTTTGCCAACCTATATACTGTCTCTGCCCTTTACATACCAGACAGAATTATAAAAAAGGGTCCATATTTTGATGTGCTGGGGAGGATTACGGATGAAGAAAGAGGATGCGCGTTTACTTTTGGCTAAAGCTAGTGAAGTTATTCTTGAACTTGCCAAAAGAGTGAAAAAAGGGGATCGTATAGGGGATATTGAATATCAAAGAGAATTGCTTTACATGGTGTTATTGCATATTGCTGATAGTTACAACGGATTTCCTTTCCCAGAAAAATCTGGGGACGTGAATTCTCTTTTTGTATTTCTTCCAGGGAATGTCCCTGTTGTTCCCCTTCAAGTTCTTCCTATTTCAATTGTTTATAACCTAAAAATCTTTTTTAAACTTCCTCATAATGAACAGCTTTTTTTTCATAATTTTAGGAAATTGCTCAGCAATCAATTTGATTTCATAGATGGGAATTACCTTTCTCATGATGAAGCTCTCCGAAGAGCTGAGGAATATGATTTTGTTTTTATTTTTGGAGGGAAAACTGCATATAGAATTGCAGAAAAACTCAATAAACCAGTGAGAATTTTCGGTCCCAGATTTTCAATTGGTTATATAAATAAGTTGGACTTAACAGAAGAAATCGCAAAAAAAATAGCTTTTGATAATCTTGCTTTTGATACAGCAGGCTGTCTTTCCCTCAGGTTTTTATTCGTCCAAGGGAGGGCGGATATAAGCATATTTAGAGAAGCATTTAAATATATAAGCTCGAGACTGCAACCTCAGTCAAACTTTGACAGGGATATTTTTGAGTATGGGACTTCTGTGATTCTCATGGATTCAGAACAATTCATACGAGGGGCAGATTGGATGGTATCAAAGGTTAAGGATATTCCCACATTCTGGCCACCCAGGACATTGTTTGTAATGGAAGTAAATTCTCCTGAAGATGCACTTGCAATACTGGGTGACCTGAGATATAATTTGCAGGGGGCGGCATTGGGGAAAATGGAATTAAAGAAATATTTTAATGATACGTCTGTATCATATTTCTCCGAGTTCGGAAAACTTCAATTTCCTCCCTCTGGATGGATGTTTGAGAAGGGAGTGAACATAAATAATATTTTAAAAGGAGTGAAAGATGTTTGAAATTAGATGGGAAAGAATGTTTGATTCTGCTCATAGAATCTATGAACATGAGAAGAAATGTAGATATCTGCACGGGCACAGTTATAGAGTTAAGGTATTAATTAGAGGAGAATTAGAAGAGCACGGGATGTTGGTGGATTTCGGTATATTAAAAAGCACTATACACGATTTATTGGATCACAAGGTCATACTCTATGAAAAGGATCCACTTGTCCCTTTGTTAGAGAAAGCCGGCCAGAAATTGGTTGTTCTTGACAGAAATCCCACTGCTGAAAATCTAGCCCTTTTTATCGCGTCTTTGATTATAAGAAATTTCGAAAATGTGAGGGAAGTAGAGGTTGGAGTATTTGAAACTCCTACACAGAGTGGATTTGTTAAAATGACACGGGAAAATTTTGTGGAGGTAAACTATAAAGAAATCATATAAGGAAATCGATTGATGCTTTTAATCAGTGAAATTTTCAGTTCTATTCAAGGAGAAGGACCAAGATCAGGAGTTCCCTCCATCTTTTTGAGATTGGGAGGATGTAATTTAAGGTGCAGGTATTGTGATACTGCTTATAGCTCGTTCCCGGAATATAGAGACCAATGGCTAAAACTAAGTACCCAAAAGGTGGTGGATAAGATTTTAAAAATTAAAAAAAGGGAAAAAAACCTAGTCATTACAGGAGGTGAACCTCTTCTACAGGAAAATGCTCTTTTTCTTATGCTTAAGATTATCCATGCTGAATTTGCAACAATAGAAGTGGAAACTAATGGTACCATTAAACCTTCCAGGTTACTTCATATAGGGAGTAAACTTCACTTTAACGTTTCGCCAAAACTCTCTAACAGTGGCATAAGAGAAAATCTACGATTGAATCCTGACGCTCTCTTTTTTTTCAGCTCAATGCCCGGTACTATTTTTAAATTTGTGGTAAAAAATAGAAAAGATGTTAATGAAGTGGAGGAAATTATAAAAAAATATGGGATCAGAAGAGAAAATGTGTATTTAATGCCTCTCGCAAAAACAAAGATAGCATTGTCGCGTATTGCAAGTCTTATTGCTAATGAGGCAATACGGATAGGTGTAAATTATTCTGACAGACTTCAAATTAGGTTGTGGGAGGGAGAGAGAGGCAAATAAAGCATGTTATTTCTGGCATTGTGGACAAGCATAGGTTATTCTCCCAGCCTGTCTAAAAAATTCAATGGTAGTTCCACATCTTGGACATGGCCTTCCGGCCTTGCGGTAAATTTGAAATTTCTTTTTTCTTCCTGAAGGATAAAAAAACCAGTCAGAAGGGAGTTTTAAAATCCAATATACAAGTTTGTCTAGTTTTCTATCATCGATATCTTTGATTTTCCTTCTTGGGTGAATTTTAGCATTAAAGAGTATTTCTATTCTCAAGATATTGCCTATCCCGGCAATTATATCCTGTCTAATAAGGGCTTCTCCTATTTCCATTTCAGGGTTTGAAAGTAAATTGGAAAGGAATTTTTCTTTTGAAAAATCAGGTCTCAGTGGATCGGGACCCAGCGTGTTGTATTTACTAGTAATAAATTCCTCCTCATCAAAGACTTTTAATACAGGTGCAGAGAACAATACAATCTCATTATCCTCACAGTGTATAATCATTTTAGCTTTGGAAAGGGGTTTGTCCCAATTTTCTCCTCTTTTATAAAATTTCCAATACCCCCACATCATAAGATGCACTATTACAATCTTTTTGTTAGAAAAATAAAATCTAAATTGTTTCCCAAAAGCCTCAACTCTTATTAAAACTACCTGATGAAAATTTTCGTTGTACCCTTTTAATTTTTTTACAAGAAATTTCACAGTAACTTTTTTGCCTTGAGCAATCCTCTTTATCCTTTCTGTATAACGATGAACAAGCGGCCCTTCAGCCATAATGCTTCAATGCGTATTTAAATACATAAATATTAGCTTCCTCGGGTTTGTCCCAGAAGGAAAAATTATATTGTTTGAAAATATGGATGAAGTCCGTAGACTCTTCGGGAAGTATTATTTCATAGGAACGAAATCCTGCTTTTTCTGAAATCCAGTTTAGTGCCTTTATATATGATTCAATTGCTTCCTTGGAAAAGTGTAAAAGTGTGAAGGTGCTGGTGGTTCTATACTGGTAGAATTTATAAGTACTTATCCTGAACGGAGTAATATGGCCTAGCATCCATTGGAGAGCTTCTTGTGTTTTGTGGAGAAAACGCCATCCCATAGATAGATATTCTTTAAATTCTGTAAGATCCTCCATATAGATTTTAGTAAGAGTAGGCTTCTCCATTTCCGGAGTCTTATTTCTGACGAGTATGTAAAATCTTTTCGTGAGATAAAATCCATCCTTAAGCGCCATTTGAATAGTGCGCTGATTTTTGTAATACGTGGAAAATTCGAGACAATTAATAACCCCTTTTCTTATCAGTGCAATCCCGTACTCACGGGTGAAATCCTGGAGTTTTCTGCCAATTCCTTGCCCTCTATATTGGGGATGCACTCTTAATCCTTCTAGCCAGCCTACCTTGTCTGGAAATATGGTTAATTTCGCTGTGCCAATAACTTTATTTTCTATTTCTGCTACAAAAAAGTGTCCATCTTCCTGCCACTGGTCGAATACTTTGTCGATATAGTCCTGACCTTCCCAGGTAAATCTTGCAATTTCCTGTACATCCTGTTTGTCATTCTTTTGGGCTTCCCTTATGATCATATCTTTCATTTGTTTCCCTCCTCAAAATCCCTGCTATATACAACCAGCTAATACCAGTTATGGCTGCTGTTATAGAACCGGTTACTATACCTATCCACACACCTTGTAATCCTAACTTAAGAGTTTTGGCATAAAAAATAGCAGAAGGGAACGAAACAATAAGAACTCGTAGAAAAGTTAGAATAAGGGCATTTATACCTTTTCCCATACCATTGAAAGAAGAAGATGTAAACATTCCTATGGGTATAAAAATAAAGCTTATACTGGATATTCTTAAGTAGGTTATAATATCTATTCTTAAGGCTTCCATGGAAGGGTCATTGATGAATATTGCTGTAAGAGTTGGAGCAAATATAAA
This sequence comes from Candidatus Hydrothermota bacterium, assembly GCA_003644895.1. Lineage (GTDB taxonomy): Bacteria > Hydrothermota > Hydrothermia > UBA1063 > UBA1063 > B29-G16. The sequence goes on from QNDO01000036.1 coordinate 7,221, forward strand.
TACTATAAGAGCTATGAAGAATTCCATTTTAACCCCGGTCTTCCAGGCATGTATGATTGCTCTTCTCACCATATCCTTTCTTCCCGCCCCCCACCATGCCCCGACTATGGAAATTAGAGCTGCAGAAATCCCGAGAGCAGGAAGAATAGCAAGAGACTTTATTCTATTACCTGTTATGTAAACAGTTACTCCTTGGGGTCCTGCAATATTTAGAATTAAGGAATTGAAAAATAAAATCCCAAGAGACATGGAAAGTTGCGAAAGGGAAGCTGGAAGTCCAACCTTAGCTATCTCTTTTATAATTCGAGTCTTAAATTTGAAGATTTTGAGATTAAGTGAAATAAAAGTGTCCTTCTTCATAAAAATCCAGTATATCACCGGCATGGTGGCAATAAATCTAGAAATAACCGTAGCTATTGCTGCTCCCATGACACCAAGATGTAAAAGGTAGATAAAAATTGGATCAAGAACCATATTTAAAATGGAGCCCCCTGCCATTGCATACATTGCCCTTTTGGTATCACCTTCCGCTCTCAGAATTGCAGTTAAAATAACTGATAGAAATAAGACAGGGGCCCCCCCAAAAATGATCCTGGAATATGCTACAGCATAAGGCTGAGATTTTCCCGCCCCCATGGTTTTAAAGATCCATGGTGCCAAAATTACTAGTGGGATAGCTATTGAAAAGGAAACGATCATTGAGAATACAATTCCATGCTCTCCTGCAAGATCCGCGCCCCTTTTATCTTTCGCACCTATACTTCTGGATATCAAAGAGTTGGTCCCTATGCCAATTCCGTTAGAAAGTGCGATTAGTGCGAAGGCGAACGGCTGTGTGAGACCTATTCCTGCTAAGCCGAAAGCAGCCTGTTTCAATCCTGATACCCAGATGGCATCCACAAAGTTATACAGGGTTTGTATAGCATTCGCTACAATAGTAGGTATTGCAATTTTAAGAAGTGATCTTTCAGGATCCTGGAGAAGGAGTCTAACTCCTCGTGTTGTCTTATACACTCTTCACCTCTTTTTGAAAGTATAAAAAGCGGTAAGTGAACTTTCAAAGATTGTTTACAGTGTAAGCCAAGGGGATTATAATAAATTTAAAGGAGGTGTGTATGTGGGCTCTTATTTTGATGACTTTTTTTGAGGGACTTTCAGTTTCAACAGCCCAAAGGAGTGATGCTATTCTCTCCAATCCTGCTGGGCTTGGCTTCTCTCCCGGTATAGAAGTAACTTACACGGGTGACGCAGATAATAAGCATAATCTCATGCTTGCCATGGGGAATATAGGATTATTTTATTCGGTTCAGAATAATGTAAAAAGATATGGGATTGCTGAAGGGATTAAACTGAGTAGATGGATGTATGGGGGATTTGCCTATCATCTTGATGAGAGTAAAGAATTGAGTCTCGGGCTTCTTGTAAGACCCTTTGATTTTCTTTCCTTTGGTTATCGATTCAGCAGACTTAAAGAAGAAAGTTTTAATGTTTTTGGCTTGGGTTTGAGGCCACTGGGCGAGTACTTTACTATCTTTGGAGATGTAATGCTTACGAAAGACTCTATAGATAATTATGTGATAGGAGGATCTATAGAACCTATCAAGGGATTAAAGCTTTACGGTTTTTACAATAAGGATAAAGAATACCACCTAGGAATTGATTTTGCTGTAGATTTTATTAGATGGGGCGCCTCTGGAAACAAAGATACCCAGAATTACAGTTTTTCTGTATCAAGAGAGCCCAGAAGAAGCTTCATACCCCATAAGAAGGTTATTACAGTGAGACTTGAGGGAGGATTCAGTGAAATAAGAGAGTATGGGTTTTTAGGCAAAGTGAAAAAACCTTCCTTTATGGACCTTGTAATCCGCTTAGATTCTTTATCCAGAGAAAAAGACATCAAGGGGTTTGTATTTATTCTTAAACCAGCGTATTTTAGTCTGGCACAGCTGGAAGAATTAAAGAATGTTATTGGTAAAATTCGAGAAAATGGCAAAAAAGTGATTTTTTACGCTGATGTCTATGGAATTGGAGGTTATTTTCTAGCAGCTTCTGCAGATTATATATATTTAAATCCTTCTGGTGATGTGATGCTGCCAGGTCTATCCAGTACTTCTCTGTTTTTTAGGAGAGCTTTGGACAAGATAGGGGTAAAACCGGAGTTTGATAGAATCGGTAGATATAAATCAGCTGTGGAGCCCTTTATTAGCGACACAATGTCAAAATATAATCGGGAACAGATTAAGGTGCTGCTCGAGGACATATATAATGTTATGAAGGGAAGTATTGAAGGTTTGGATTCACTTCTTGAAACTGCTTACTTCAATGCAGAGGAAGCACTCCGATATAATTTGGTTGATGGCCTTATTTATGAATCAGATCTTGACAGTATAATAAAACAGGAATTTCCGGGTAAGGTGAAAAAAGAAAGATTGTTCACACGGACGCCATCATATGTTAGAGAAAAATGGGGTGCTCCACGCTCCTACATAGCATATGTGGTAGCCGATGGGAGTATTGTTACTGGTAAAAGTGGGGAAAGCCCCATCCCCATTCCATTCCTAGGTGGAAGAAGAGTAGGATCCGAAACTATCGAGAAAATCTTTGAAAAACTGAGGAAAAATAAAAAGGTGAAAGCCGTAGTATTGAGAGTCAATTCTCCAGGAGGTTCTGCATTGGCTTCTGAAATTATGTGGAGAGCAATCAGAAGATGTGCAGAAAAAAAGCCTGTAATTGTGAGTATGGGTGGAGTAGCAGCATCGGGTGGATATTACATCTCATCTGCTGCTACCAAAATCCTTGCAGATAAGACTACAGTAACTGGCTCCGTAGGGATTCTAAATGGTAAATTTGTGATAAAGAACCTCCTTAACAAGTTGGGAATCACATTTGAAACTATAAAGATCGGCCCTCACGCAGATGCTTTGTCATCCTTCCGGGAGATGACTCAGGATGAACGGGAAATGATGAGAAAAGAACTTGAGTGGGGATATAACAAGTTCCTGGACAGAGTTTCCAGAGGAAGAGGATTATCTCCTGACAGTATCAATGTATTGGGTGAGGGAAGGATATGGAGTGGCTTAAAAGCTTCAGAGGTTGGGCTTGTTGATAGTCTTGGAGGTGTTTTGGATGCAATTTCTCTGGCTAAGGAGCTTTCAGGAGCAAAAGATGCAGCTCTTCTTTACATAAAGCCTTTTAAGAAGCCCATCTTCGGCGGTATGCCCATAAGTACATCACTTTTCAAAGAAGAGTATCTTTACTTGGATTTAATTGGAGAAATAAAACTCAGGTGAAGCAAGAAAAAGTTTTAGTGAGCGCATGTCTTCTGGGAATACGTACTCGGTACGATGGTTCTGCTTCTGTTTCTCAGAAAGTGCTAAAGTTATGTAAGACAAAATGCTGTATTCCGGTTTGTCCTGAACAACTTGCAGGTTTTTCAACACCAAGACCCCCAATGGAGTTCAGAGGTGGTGATGCAGAGTGTGTATTGAAAGGCTGCGGAAAAATCGTGAGAGTGGAATCAGGAGAGGACGTGACACTAAAAATGTTGAAGGGAGCTAAGGAAGCCCTTAAGTTGTTGGAGATAACCGGAGGGGTAGCATTTGCAATCCTAAAAGAACGCAGTCCATCCTGTGGTGTAAATAAAGTTTATGTGGACGGCGAAATAGTTGACGGAACGGGAATTTTTGCTTATCTTCTTAAAAAAGAAGGAGTTAAGGTATATTCAGAAGAGGAGTTGTCATGAAAGAAAGGATAATAGTTGATACAAGTGTGTTTACAAATCCGGATACACGAGTAGTTTTTGGAAAAAGTACCAGAGATGCATTCTGTAAATTCCTTGAGCTTGTGAGAAA
>QNDO01000037.1 GCA_003644895.1 Candidatus Hydrothermota bacterium
ATTTGACTGCACTTCATTAGACTTTTACAATTTTATCATGCAATTTCGTATTTATAACACCTTAACCAGAAAAATAGAAGAATTTAAGCCTCTCAAGCCTAATCATGTAGGAATCTACATGTGCGGAATGACGGTTCAGGATAGACCACATTTGGGCCATATCAGGACATTTCTTGTAGGTGATACCCTTCGCAGATACTTAGAATATCTCGGATTTGAGGTCACCTATGTGCAGAATTTCACAGATATTGACGATAAAATTATAAAAAAAGCGCAGGAAGAAAACATTGACTGGAGAAGTCTGGGACAGAAATATGTGGATAAATATCTGAAAAGCGCCGAAAAGCTCAACATAAAGCCTGCCACCCATTATCCCCGTGCAACACAGTTTATACAGGAGATTATAGACATAGTTGAAACTCTCATACAGAAAGGTTTTGCCTACGAGGCAGGTGGAAGTGTATATTTCGATGTCACAAAATTCCCTGAGTACGGGAAACTATCCGGCAAAAAAATAGAAGAGTTACTAGAAGGCGCGAGGATTGAACCAGATCCCAATAAAAGACACCCCTTTGATTTTGCCCTATGGAAGGCATACAAAGAAGGTGAACCTTACTGGTATTCACCGTGGGGAAAAGGCAGGCCGGGATGGCATATTGAATGTTCTGCTATGTCAACTCACTTTCTGGGCCAGCCCTTTGATATACATGCAGGAGGACAGGATCTGATCTTTCCGCATCATGAGGATGAAATAGCTCAGTCGGAGGCAGCAAGAGGGGTTAAATTCGTTAATTACTGGATGCATACGGGCTCAATGCAGATTAGGGGAGAAAAGATGTCAAAATCTACCGGTCTTTTCTTTGCCATAGATGACATTCTTGGGGAATACTCGCCTCAGGCAGTGAGGTTATTTATCCTCCAGAAGCATTATCGCTCTCCCATGGATTATATTCCTGAATATCTAAAAGAAGCAGAAAAGGCATGGAAGAGAATATTATCCTTTTTGAAAGAGTCTAAAAGTACAGGGGATAATGTAATCAATAAAGAATATATAAATGCCTTTGAAGAGGCCATGAATAATGATCTAAATACGCCGAAGGCGGTATCAATAATCTTCGAACTCCTCAAGAAAGGGAACACCAGATTACAGCAGGGAGAACTTCCTGCAGAAGAAAGAGGCACATTGCTCCTTCTTCTAAAAATTCTCGGATTCGAGCTTAAAGAGATAGAAAAAGTTGAAGGTGACTTACAAGAGAAAATTCTTGAGATTCTCATCGAAATCAGGCAAAAGTTGAGAATTGAGAAAAACTTCGTCCTGGCGGACGAGATAAGGGATAGACTTAAGGATATCGGCATTATTTTGAAAGACACAAAAGAAGGAACTAAGTGGGATTTTTCTTGACTTTTAGGGAAAAATAAGAGTATAATTTTTTAACTAAAAAAGAAGGAGGTTATAATGAAGATTCTTTTACCGATTATCAATTTCATTCTCGCCCTGATTCTGGTTTTTATTCTTGTTTATCCCGAAATACAGGCAAAAAAAGTTGTTGAAGCTCAAGTCCTCTATACCAAAAACATGGGGGCTTTGCCCTTCTTGGTTGCACAGGAAAAAGGTTATTTTGACTCCCTGAGAATTAAAATATCCGCTGAAGAAGTGGTAAAGGGCGGTGAAGAAGTAGAGATGGTGGGAAGAGGAAGCAAAAATGCTGCCTTTGGAACACTCTGGGACCTTTTTGCATTCAAAGCTGCTATAAGACCCGAGGCTTACAAGATATTTTATCAGGTTAAGTCCTCTGTAGATAATCCACAGACTGCACTCATTACCTTAAAGAAAAAGAGAATCAGAACCTTAAAGGATCTCAAAACAAAAAGAAAAATAGGATATTACAAAGACTCCAAAATAAAACAGATTATTAAGTATATTCTGAGCGAGATGGGAATTGATCCTGAAATACATAGCTATATCCCCCTATCTCTCAAAGAAATGCAAACTGCCCTGGAGGAGAATATAGTAGATGTCCTTGTGGCTGTGGAACCCGTAAGGAGTGAATTGCTAAAGAAGAATGGCATAAAGATTGTTGATGATGGCTTTATAGAAAAACATGTATTTTCACCGTATCTATACAGTACAGGGTTTACATCTATTGTTAATGTAAACCTTAATAGAAAGGCTATTAAAAGACTCGTTCTTGCAACTGAAATGGCCATTGATTTCATTAGAAAACACCCTGACAAAACAGTGGAAATTATCAGGAAATCCTTCGGGATCGAAGATACTACAGTGTATGTGAATATACCCTCCTTCGAAAAGTATTCAGAAATAGACCCTGCTGAAATAAGAAGACTTCAGGATAAATTGAGAGATATGCAGGTTCTTTTGAGAGAGGCTGACTATACAGGATCCTTGATGAAACGCGAGGACTTAAGGTAAAATTTTGCTAACCAAGGGGGAGATTACATGTAATCTCCCCCTTTTCTATTATATGAAAAAACTAAAATTTATATTTTTCTCCTTTGCTTTATTTACCTTCTCTTTTCTCCCTTTCAAGTTGTTCCCGCTAGCTTTTATATCTCTTATTCCCTTATTTACAGCCTTGGAGGGTCTTTCCAAAATTAAAAAGACCTTGATTCTCCTTGCTTTCTTCTATCTCTTCTGGATCATACATACTTTCTGGATTCTTAACATGGAGGTAGAACCTGGAGTGGAAAAATGGCTTATACTTGGTTTAATTTTTCTACCCCTGTACATGTCAGTTTTCAATGTCGTGCCATTACTGTATACTGAATCCCGATTTTCCTGGCTGCTCACACCCTCCCTGTGGATTCTGTTTGAATTTATCCGTGGACGAGGTGATACGGGGTTTCCGTGGATGCCCATAGCCTCTACCCAGTTGTATAACCCGGCTTTTAGAATGCTAGCACGTATAGGAGGAATATACCTCATAGGATGGCTAATTCTCCTTTTCAATGTTCTTCTTTATCTATACCTTAAGAAAAGAAAACTGGGAATACTCATCACCTGGATTTCACTTCTTTTACTCCTTCATTTAGGCGGACTTTACCTCTATCTCAGACCCGAAAACAGCAGCGAAAAGATAAAAGTGGCTGTCTTCCAACCCAATGTTCTACCCAGGGAAGAATATGATCCAAAAGAATGGGAAGAAACAGCCCAGGCCTTTAATGAATTTTACAAGGAGATCAATGAGAAGGTGGAACTGATTGTTTTTTCCGAATCTGCACTTCCGGGCTATTTTAGATTTTCTCTCAGGGAACAGAATCTGGTTAAGAAAATTTCTAAGAAATCCGGCGCTTATATTCTTCTGGGTAGCACTGACGTCCAGGTAGAAAAGGGGAAAAAGGTTCCCTACAATACCGCATTTCTTGTAAAAGAGGACAAAATAGTAGCAAAATACTTCAAGACACACCTTGTTCCCTTTGGAGAATGGCTGCCTTTTGAAGATAAATTCTCCTTCCTCCAGAAACTTGAATTCGGGCAGGGAGACTACAGACCCGGGAAAAGTTTAACACCTCTAGAAGTGAATGGGAAGAGCTTTGGAATTCTCATATGTTTTGAGTCTCTATTCCCTGAGATAACAAAAAGCTTTGTTCTAAATGGCGCTCAGTTCCTGGTGAATATAACCAATGATGGGTGGTACGGGAAAAGCCTCGGACCCGTTGAACATTTCGAGCTTTTGAGATACAGAGCCATAGAGTCCGAAAGATTTGTTATCCGATCAGCCAAAACTGGAATCTCTGCAATAATAGATAGTAAAGGAAGGGTTTTAAAAAGGATCGGACTCTTCAAAAGAGGATATTTTATCTATGAAGTCCCTTTGAAGAATAACTTCACTCCATACACCAGGTATGGCGATATTATTGTATATCTTGCATTCTTGATTGTGCTTTCAATTTTGGTGTATAATAAACTTGGCTCAGGAGGTCGAAATGATTAAAAGAATACACTTTTGCGTGTTATTGTTGCTATTTTTTTTCGCAGGACTTGAAGCTGATATTATACCCATAGATTCCTTGCAGGGCTACGCGAATTCTTCTCCCTATGTAGGTCAGGTGGTTACCACTGTCGGCGTTGTCACCGCCACACCATCTGACTGGATAAGGTCCCTCAAAGGGTTCTTCATACAGGATGCAGAGGCTCCCTGGCATGGTATATATGTATATACGGGTAACCTCACTATCTCTCTCCAGAGGGGAGACTCTGTGGAAGTAACTGGCGAAGTCAGCGAATATTACGATAAAACCGAAATAAATCTAGCAAGTGTACAGGACCTTAAAATATTGAAACACGGTGCGCGGATACCAAAACCTTTACTGGTTACTGCCCTTGAAGCTGGCTCAGAAGCATACGAGGGTGTTTTAATCCAAGTCTCAAATGTCACTGTGACCAATGATAACCTGGGGTATGGAGAATGGGAAATTTCAGACTCCACAGGCAGTGTGAGAGTGGATGATGCAGCAGGTTACAGCTATACACCCACACTGAACGATCATATTCTATCTGTCATTGGAGTCCTTGATTACTCTTATGGAAATTACAAAATTGAGCCAAGGCGCGATGAGGATATAATTTTTTCTCCAGAAGGCACAGGCTATGCCTTTTTTGAAAATAACACCGTTGCCGCCGATGATACCCTGAATCTTAGACTGCACATCCAGGGCATAGTGGAAGATACCCTCCAAAATATCGAGATAAAGATCCCCTATCAATTTTATTTTTCAGCAAATTTAAATCTGGAGGGTGATGGATTTCAAGGGGCAACCTACTCTATATCCGGCTCCGGAACTTCATCGGATCCCTATACTATTATTATCAGTAATGCCACGGTAACAAGAGATCTTGAGGGAATTGTAAACCTGTTGAACATTGGAATTCCCTCAGCTGCGGGACAGTATACTTTTGAAGTTTATACTTCTAAGACTGATACAGTGAAGCCTATCCCGGACTCCCCTGTAGTGAATGTGCTTACAGTGGAAGGTAGTGGTATAGCTATCATTTATCCCATCATTTATCCTTTACAAGCTAATGTAGATGCAGAGATAACCATTACCAACAATTTTGGCACTTTGCAGAAAATCATGATTATTTTCCCCCAAGATATATCATGGGAGGGAGATTATACTCTCCTCGACCCTGGCTTTTCCAATGCAACTGCAACTTTTACAGATACCTCCCTTTATATAACAGGAGCTTTATTATCTACAGGTAATTCAGGAAGAATAGTTCTAAGAAACATAAATTTTCAGACCACAGGTGTAAAAACCTTTCGCATTTTCACAGGAGGCTCAGACACTCTTAGGGAGATTCCGGAATCCCCTAGAGTTTTTGTTGCTCTCCAGGATACTACTGTGCCCCTTTATGTATTCCATACAGATACTTTAAAAGAATTCTTAAAGGGAAGAACAGTAAAAATAAAAGGAGTGGTGACCGGTATTACAACCACCAGAGCATACCTGCAGGATTCCACAGGCGGATTAATTCTTTATCAGCCACCTGAACTGCACGAAGGAGACTATGTGAAACTGGAGGGTCAATATAATGACTTCCATGGTTCTGACCAGCTATATTCTGCAGAAATTATTAATCATTTTGGACAATCTAGCTTTGATACTCTCTTGCTCAATACTCCACCTGGAGAATATGAAGAGGGGCTTCTTGTCAGAGTGAATAATCTCACGCCACAGGGGTTTACGACCCTCATACCGGACACAACTTTAACTTTCAGGGATCCTCACGGTTATCCTTTCTATATTTTTATAGAAACCGGCAGTGAGCTTGCTTACAGAGAAATTCCTCCGGATAGTATAGATATTATCGGGAATGTATCAGAATTCGACGGAACTCATCAGATCAATCCTCGGAGGCTCGATGACATCATCCTTAAGGGTAACGGCACTGGTAAAATCAGCTTTTATCCCCCCTATCTTTATAAAGACCAGGCAGAAAATCTCTATGTAATAATAAAATCCACCTACACTCCTGTGAAATCCATGGAATTGAGTTTCAAAGAGGCAACCTTTGATACTCTTGTACTTCTCGGCAGCGGATGGGGAAATATCTCTGCTCCAGATTCACTTGCTACAGATAGTCAAAATACCTACATGAAATTTGTTGGAGGTATTTCACTTTATGAAGATACCATTGTTTTTATAAATTTTCATCCCTCCGAAGATATAGATTCCATAGTTTTTCACATTAAAACATCAAAAGACTCTGCAGGGTTGACATTCCCTGTGATGCAGGATTTGGTTCTTTATATTGCTACACCAATAGCTGAGGTGCAAACTCCAGGTGATGATGGAGTTACATCTCAATATTCCGGGGAAGTTGTAACAGTATGCGGAGTTGTCACGGCCCCTTCCCGTGTATTTTCCACTACAAGAACATCTTTTTATATCCAAGACCTGACTTCCGGTGTGAATGTATTTTTACCTTCCACTTATATTCCCTTTGAATTGGGGGATTTGGTAAAGGTAAAGGGAACTGTTACCGAATACAATGGACTCACTGAAATAGAGCCTTCTCAATCTGGTGACATAAAGATAATTGGAAAAGGAGAGCTTCCGGAGCCGTATATCCTATCCCAAGGAGAAGCCTTAAGGGAGGAATTAGAGGGAATGCTTGTTAAGGTGAAAGGAGAAGTAGCCCAGAATCCCTATACCTCAGGTGCTGGCAAAGCTTTCAGTGTTTGGAATGGAACTGTTCCCGTAGATATTTTTGTTTACACAACCGCAGGTATAGATTTGACTTCTGTGAAAAGTGGAGATATATTAGAAATCACTGGTGTCTGTGGTCAGTATGACTCTTCACCTCCTTATACCTCTGGATACCAAATACTACCAAGAGAGGATAGCGACTTTCAATTGTTGGGAACCAGAATTTTTGATGAAATAAAGCTCTCGGTAAGCCCCAATGTTTTCTCACCTACTCTTGGAGAAGCTCTTGAAATAAAAGTAGAGGGGCCTATAAATGCACGATATTATCTAAAAATATTTGATTCCAGAGGGAAGCTCATAAAAACACTTATGGAGGGCACCACTTCACCGCAAATAGTCTATTGGAAAGGCGAAAATGAAAGTGGCAGGATTATGCCCATAGGGTCTTATATTGTTGTACTGGATGTTTCAAAACCAGATGGTACCCACGTGAAGAAGCACAAACTGGTTATTCTGTCAAAGCCCAGATAGGTAAGATAAGAGAAAGAGGAATTTTTTCGAAATAGGGGTTGTACACTTTAATACCTTTACGGGGAAAGAGTATTTCCTCGGGCTCACCTGATGTCAACTTAAAAAATTTCTCCATATTTTTATTCAGTATCTTCAACCTGGATGCTATTAAAATGGCTGGTTTGTTGCGTCTTTTTGCTTCTTCCAGAATTATCTTTGTCCCCACTTTATTGACAAAATACTGACCAATAATGGCATCAGCGCCTGTCACAACCACATCGACGCAGGATATTTTGTCCAGTAAAACAATGTCGGTAAAGAGATGAACCTTGACCCCACTGGATGCCAGTTCAAGGGCTGTTTTAATTCCCTCCATGGAGGGACGCGCTTCAGAAATGAAAATTTCGAAATCACTGCCACGGAATCTCAATGCATTAAGAACCTGGATAACCTGAGAACTTCGAGAATAAGTAAGGATTTTTTTGTAATGCCTGAGAACCTCCAGACTCTTTCTCTTAATATAATCCTCTTCCTCCTTCACCAATTTTCTGTATGCATGGACAATTTCTCTGAAACTCTGGGCTTTTATACTTCTTTCTACAAAATCTATAAAATTAAGGATTACGGCCATACTGGAATAAGAGGTAAGAAGAAACTCTTTAAATTTGTGCCAATCCTCCAGAGAGGGACACTCTTCAACCCATTCCAGAATATCCCTGAGAATTTCAGTGGAGCCCGAAACCGTGTCCTTTTTCATAGAAACTTGCTATTTTGAAAAGAAGATCCTCCCTGAAGGAGGGAGCAATAAGCTGGAACCCTGTGGGTAAATTAAATTCCATCCTGCCTGAAGGTAAGGAAATTGCGGGAAAACCTGTGAGATTGGCAGGACTTGTAAAGATATCTAGGAAATAAAGACTAACAGGGTCAGTGGTTTCCCCTATTCTGGGAGGCGGGGAAGGAGCCACCGGCAATATAACGAGGTCCACATCCTTGAAGGCTTCAAGGAAATCGTTCTTTATCAGCCTCCTAACTTTGAGGGCCCGCAAATAATATGCATCATAATAACCATGGGAAAGAGCAAAGGTTCCTAGCATTATTCTTCTTTTAACTTCCGGACCAAAGCCCTGACTCCTTGTCTTAATATACATGTTTTCTAGAGTATCCGCATCCTCTCTAAAACCATATCTGACTCCATCATATCTAGCAAGGTTTGATGAGGCTTCAGAGGTTACAATAAGGTGGTACACCTCCACGGAATATTTTATATGGGGGAGTGAAATCCTTTTGAGTTTTAACCCTTCCCTCTCAAAAAATCTTAAAACTTCATCAAATTTTTTACCGACAGATTCTTCTATGTTTGCCTCATCCAGGACATCCGGGATCCCGAGGGTGAATTTCACGTCCTCTGAACTTAAAAGCTCTTCAATGGTGGGTACCTCCAGATTCATACTGGTGGAATCCATGGGATCGTAACCTGCAATTGTGACAAAAAGCCTTGCTGTATCCTCCACACTTTTAGCTATTGGACCAATTTGATCCAGAGACGAAGCAAAGGCCACGAGACCGTACCGAGATACCCTTCCATAGGTCGGTTTTAATCCCACAACTCCACAATATGCCGCAGGAAGTCGGATAGATCCTCCTGTATCTGAACCCAGGGATGCCACTGCTTCAAAGGCTGCAACCGCAGCAGCAGAACCACTGGACGAGCCCCCGGGTGAAAATTCCGGGTTGTGGGGATTTCTGGTAGGACCAAAATATGAATATTCACCAGTAGCCCCCATGGCGAATTCATCCATATTTGTTTTGCCAATAATAACTGCACCTTCGTTGAGCAAGCGCTCCACCACCGTTGCATGATAAAGAGATTTATATCCCAGCAAAATCCTAGAAGCACAGGTGGTACTATGACCTTTTACATTTATGTTATCCTTAATGGCAATAGGAATACCAAAGAGTAAAGGCAGGTTTTTCTTCTCCTCCAGAATAATGTCCAGTTCTCTTGCCCTTTCCAGGGCTTCATCACGAAATACTTCTATAAATGCATTTATCTGGTCCTCTTTTTTTTCAATGGATTTTAAAGAATCCTCTACTATGTCCTTAACCCTGATTTCCCTTCTTAGAAGTTTCTCATGCAGTTCACCTATGGATAGACTCGAAAGTTCCATGCAGTTATTTTAAGATAATATGTACATAGTTTCAACTTAAAAAGAATGTTTGACTAAATTCCCTGTAGTTCTTATAATACAATAAAACGGGAGGTGAGAATGAAGGGGTATGCTGGAACTATTTTAAGGATAAATCTTACTAACAAGGAAATAAAAAAAGAAAAACTGGAGGAAAAATTCGCAAAGAAATACCTCGGTGGTGTAGGATTTGGTGTTAAAATACTCTATGATGAGGTACCTGCTCACGCAGACCCTTTCGGTCCCGAGAATAAGTTGATCATAACTCCCGGAATGCTTCTGGGGACAGGACTTCCCACTATTTCAAAGACTGCAGTTAACTTTAAAGCCCCACTTACAGGTGCCTATGGCAGATCCATGGTGGGAGCTTATCTGGGTGAAGCCCTCAAAAAAGCAGGCTATGATATGCTCATCATAGAAGGTAAGAGTGATAAACCGGTTTACATCTATATTGAGGATGATAAAGTGGAAATCTTAGATGCATCCAATCTGTGGGGATTACTCACCTCTGAAACCCATGAAAAGCTTGTTGAAGTTCATGGCAAAGGTGTTAGAACTGCCACCATTGGCCCTGCAGGGGAGAAACTTTCCAAGATATCCGGTATAGATTTTGAAGAGAGACAGGCAGCCCGTGGTGGTGGCGGTGCCGTTATGGGCTCCAAAATGTTAAAAGCCATTGCAGTGAGAGGAACTGGTTCTGTAGAATATCACGATGAAGCTATGATAAAAGAGCTTATCAGAAAATGGGCTGCCATTATTAAGGAACATCCCGCCACAGAAGCAGACATGAAATACGGTTCTGGTGAATTCTATGAATGGATGAATAAGGAGAGGGGCACATTTCCCACAAGGAACTGGCAGTACGGATACATGCAAAAAGTTTATGATAATCTGAAAGAGGGTGAGAAATCGCATCTAGACCCTTATTACTGGTCACCCAAGTACACTATTAAGAACCGTCCCTGTCCGAGATGTAACAAGCCATGTGGTAGATACATAGAAATCACAGATGGTAAATATAAGGGAACAAGAGTTGAAGGTGTTGAATACGAAGTACTTTATTCCCTTGGTGGTGTTCTTGAAATTGATGATATCGGTGCTGTTGCTAAGATGAATAAAATATGTGATGATTATGGATTGGATGCTATCTCTGCAGGTGTAACCCTGGCATGGGCGATGGAAGCATATGAAAGGGGTCTGTTGACAAAAGAGGATACAGATGGTCTCGAACTAACCTTTGGGAACGATGAAACAGCTGTTAAAGCCATAGAAAAAATAGGTAAAAGAGAAGGAAAACTGGGAGAACTACTCTTCAATGGCTCCAGGGAAGCTTCCTTAAAGCTGGGCAAAGATTCTTGGAAGTTTGCCATTCACATCAAAGGTATGGAACTTCCTGCGTATGATATAAGAGGAGCAAAGGGTATCGCCCTGGCATTTGCAGTATCCACCAGGGGAGGCTGTCACCTGACAGCCGGTGTGTACGGTACAGAACTGGTGGGTAAATGGTGGAAATTTGATGGAGTTGATCGGCTTAAAGGGGAATGGAAGGGCTTTGAAGTGAAGTTCCATGAAGATCTCATGACCCTCTATGACATGCTGGGTGCATGCAAATTCTCAAGACATATGTTCTTCCTGGAGGGCTTCCC
>QNDO01000038.1 GCA_003644895.1 Candidatus Hydrothermota bacterium
CCTGTGTATGGAGAGATAAAGGGCAGTATAAAGGATTCCCTGACACTCGAGCCTCTTATAGCAACACTTGAGGTGGAGACACCAAAGAAGAGCTTCACAATGAAAACCGATTCTCTTGGTCTATTTAAATTTAAAGTGCACCCAGGAAAAACACACATAAAGATTTTGAAGAAGGATTATGAGACGAGGGAGATCTTTGTGGATGTGGATCTCAAGGAAAAGGTGCGGCTGGATATTAAACTGCGTCCACTTACTGCTCCATTTGTTGCTACCTTTGTGAATTCTGTGACACAGGAGCCTGTCAGCGGAATAAATGTTAATATTGAGAATGAGCTCGGAGGAGTTGAGATATTCACCACTGGCCCTGATGGTAAGGTGAGTACAAATCTCAAAGAGGGTGCCTATACCATAAAAGTTGAAGCAGAAGATTACCTTCCTTTCCAGGATGTTATAACTGTTAAGGCAGGTGAAACCGTGGCGAAGAAATATGAGCTGATTCCAAGGGAAGGCGAACTTCTTGGTAAAGTTTTCAATGCTAAAACCATGAAGCCCCTTGTTGCTGATATGGTATTTTACGATACCCTCGGAAATGAGATTACCAAACTCACAAGTAATAAAGATGGAACCTACAGTGTAAAACTGGATCAGGGGGTGTACAGGGTTAAGGTCACTGTACCCAAGTATATTCCACAGGAGGCCATTGTGGTGGTTGAAGGTGGAAAGAAGAATGTCAGAGATTTTGGAATGCTCAAAGAAAAGATGGTATTCACCTTCAGAAATATCTACTTTGACTTTAATAAGGCCACAATAAAACCTGAATCCTATCCTGTACTTGATTCCGTAGCGCAGATTCTCAAAGAAAACCCCACCATGGTTGTGGAAATTGGAGGCCATACAGACACAAGAGGTTCAAGGAGATACAATCAGCGGCTGTCACAGAGGAGAGCAGAGGCTGTTAAGAATTATCTGGTTAGAGTCCATGGTATTGATCCTTCAAGGCTCATTGCAAAGGGCTATGGTGAATCAAGGCCTCTTGTAAAACCTGAAAGAACAGAAGCTGACTACGCAAAGAACAGACGTGTGGAATTTCTCATTATTGGGCAGAGAGGAGTGGAAAAGTAAGTAAATTTTTAAGGGGTGAGGAACTTCAGATTCGGGTTGCTTCTACCAAGTTCCTCACCCCTTCTATTATAAGATAGATAGAAATTAACACAGAGAACATTCTCGCCACTTTCTGTACCAACTCCAATCGAGAAAATGGAACTCCAATGAGAATAACTCCCAGAAAGAGGGTGGTTATGATATAGAAAGAAGCAAAGAGAAGAAGGGCTGCCAGTAGACTCCCTGCCTCAAAAGCAATCATGAAGAGAGCAAGGAATGCTGGACAGAAATTCATCCCTGTGATAAAACCAAGCATCATGGGATTGGTAATGTCTCTCTTAAGAAATTTTGAATGTATTTTTCTCGTTAAGAAATCCTGAGTATACAGTAGAATTAAGGGTGCAAGTAGAAGAAAAGAAATAGCAGTGAACCAGAGTCTTATTCGAACATCAATTTCTGCACCCAGATATCCTGCGAGAAAACCGAAAAGAAAATAACCCAGAAATCTTCCAATGGATAATTGCAAGAAAAATAATAGCCCTTCCTTCATATTTTTTCTCTTTGCTGCAATAAGGGGTATAAATATAACTCCACAGAAGCTGATGCACGATAATGCCATGGAAAACCCTATGGAAAAACCAATTGCTATGTATTTGAACATGAAGAAATTATATAACTTATAAAGAAGAGGTTAAAGAAAATGCTTTAAAACCTTATCTCAAAATCATTCAAAGTGAAATCCGGGCTGCTTTCCTGAATATCAACTCTTGTGACATGTGCTGCAGGGGGGCCAATTTTGACCTCCTTGATAAATTCATTGAGCATTCCTTCCTCTCCCTGAGCAAGAATCTCCACGGTACCATCAGGTCGATTTCTAACCCAGCCATGGATATTATACGCTCTGGCTCTTCTCCAGACGAAATATCGAAAACCTACTCCCTGAACTACACCATGTACAATTATATGCACAGCCTTCATATATTTATATTTCTAAACCAAATAACCGTTTTTTCAAGTCCTTCCTTAAGACTTACTTTTGGCTTCCAGCCAAGATTTTTTATTCGTCCGGCATCCAGAGCAATCTTATATACTTCACCTTTTCTCGGGGGCTTATAAACTGGGGCTTTCCTGTAGCCTGTTATCTCTTTCAAGTGGTTGAAAATCTCATTAACGGAAACTCCCCTTCCTGAACCTATATTGTAGATGGGGAAGTCTTCATTGATTTCCTTTTCTGTCATCAGAATATTTGCCTCAGCGATATCTTCCACATAAACGAAGTCTCTTTCCTGATTACCGTCTCCAAAGATGTAAACATCGTCATTTTTTAACATTCTTTCTGTAAATATTGCCACCACTCCTGCTTCTCCAAAAGGATCCTGTCTCGGACCGTATACATTGGGGTATCTCAAAACCACATATTCAAGACCATAATTCACCCTGTACAGATAAAGATAGTGTTCAACAGTGTGTTTAGAGACTCCATAGGGACTCAGTGGGTTAACCGGGTGTTCCTCGTCACAGGGATTGTTCAGTGGGTTTCCGTAGGCTGCACCACCACTTGATGCGTATATGAATTTCTTAATATTGTATTTGACCGAGAGTTCAATAAGATTCAAGGAGCCTATTATATTGATTTCTGCATCCTCAAAGGGGTCATCCACTGAATGGATCACACTTATCTGGGCTGCGTGATGATTCACAATATCTGGCTTTTCCTTTTTGAAAATTTCTTCCAGTTTTTCCCTGTCTCTTATGTCTGTTTCGTAGAGTCTGGCCTTTGGGTTTAGGTATTCTCTCTTCCCCGAACTCAGATTGTCAACAACTATTATATCGTAGCCTCGTTCTATATATTTATCCTGTACGTGGGAACCTATAAAACCACAGCCACCTGTTAATAAAACTTTCATGGTGATTATTTTAAAGTGAGTTTAAGGTTTTTTGTAGTTTCAGGATAATTGACTGTAACATTCCTGCGTTAAGAGATGGAAAAGCTGTCAGGACAAAAATAATAGTCCCAATGCGATTTACTCTTCATAAAGGAAAACAGGAATAGCCATAGATGTGGGGACGGGATTTCCCGGTACTTTATTGGAAAACGTAGGAACAGGAAAGTTTTATCAACTTTCCGTTTTTTATCCAGTTTTCTATTTCTCGGATGGATTTTTCGACAGCCTCAGGAGGAGAATGACCAAGGGCTATAAAGGAAAGGATAAGAGAGGAAAGCGTGCATCCTGTACCGTGAATTTCATGGGGAAACCTCGGATGGGTGAATATTTGGAATTCATTTTCATAAAGAAATACATCCTGAATCTGATTCCCTTTTCCGTGTCCTCCTTTAATCAGTACCCCCTTAAAACCATAATTTTCAAGTCTTTCGGCGGCTTTTTTCACATCCTCAAAACTTTCTATTCTCAATCCTGTTAAGAATTCTGCTTCCTTGATATTGGGGGTAATAATGGTATTGGGGAGCGGGTTCCCGAGGATGGCCTCTTTTATTTTATTTGACGCAAGAGGATCTCCGGTACCGGCTTTTATTATCGGGTCAATTATGAGGCAGGAAAGTTGTTTGGTCCTGAGAAGATAAAGGATGGACTCCATCAATTCGGGGAGAGGTACGAGGCCCACCTTAACAAATTCCGGCTTGAATTCAGTATAAATGGCCTCGAGTTCTTTTAAAACAGTCTCTCCGGATAAGGCGAAGACCTCGAGAATCTTGCATGTTGTCTGAGGTACAATGGAGGTTATACAGACAAGGGGGTAAAGCCCCTTTTCAACAAAAATTTGTGTGTCCCTGACTACTCCAGCCCCAGAAATGGGGTCAAATCCGGCTATGGTCAGAATACTCTTTTTCACCCTGTTATCTCTCTGAATTTTTTCGCAACATCAAATGGATTCCTTGCAAGCATTAATGCACTGGATACTGCGATTCCATCCACTCCAGCGTCCATCACTTCCTTAACATTCTCCAAGGTAATTCCTCCTATTGCTATTTTGGGTCTATCATCTGACAATTTAACAAGCTTTCTGAGTCCTTCTGCACCAATGGGTTCTCCTGCATCTTCTTTCGTGGGAGTGACGAAAACTGAGCCAAAACTGAGATAATCGGCATCCGTTTTCAGAGCATAGTCAAGTTCGTATTCGTTCCCAACTGAAATGCCTATTATTTTATTCCCCACAATCCTTCGAGCCTCCTCCACTGGGAGATCCTCCTGGCCCAGGTGAAGACCATCCGCATCAAGTATGAATGCAATATCCGCCCTGTTGTTTATAAAGAAAAGGACATCGTGATCTTGAGTAATTTTCTGAACCTCCCGGGCAATATGGAGAAATTTTCTATCACCTCCTTCTACACACCTTACTTGAACAGCAGTAACACCACCCTTTATTGCCTCTTCAACCTTTTTGAGAAAATTTTCATCGTAATATTTAAAATCTGCAATAAGGTAAAGCCTCAATTTTTCTTTCATTTCAAATTCTCCATGATTAATTTAGCGAGTTTTTTACCAGAAAGTAACATTCCACCGAAGATAGGTCCCATCCTTGGTCCACCAAAGCATGCCACAGCAGCCATGCCGGCAACATAGAGACCGGGAAAGACCTCCCCTGTATTCTCCACTGTGAATTTTTCGCCTTCCTCTGCATCCATTGACCTTTCTCCAAGGATTGATCCTGTGGGTGTCAGGAGCTTTATCTCGTTTTTTCTTGCCAGTACCCTCACCACCTCAAGATCATGTCCAGTGGCGTCCACAGTGATCTTTGAAATAAGTGTTATGGGGTCCACATGAAGCCCTGCAATTTCTATGGGAGATGAATTTATAACCACACCCTTCACTCTGCCATCCTGAACCACCACATCCTCAACAGAGGTTAAATTGAATATTTCCACCCCTGCTTTCACCGCACCGTATATCAGGCCGCTTGCAAGCTCGATGGAATCGATGGCGTACATATTATCGTCTTTAATGTATCTTATTCCAAAATCATCGAGAATGGGAAGTGCATTTTCTTCAACCACGGCAAATTTATAACCCATTCCCCCTCCCCATATACCACCACCAAGGGAGAGCTTCTTTTCAAGAAGTGTAACCTTTTTGCCTGCTTTTGCAAGGTAAAAGCCTGCTACAAGCCCTGAAGGTCCTCCTCCAGCAATAACAACATCATTTTCCAGTCTGTCAAGGAGACGGGACATATGGTTCTTTATTATGGTTCTGGTGATGGCCACTTCTTTCATTGTCTTCCTCCTATTTTAACAGGAGAAATACACAGTATTCCCCACACATAGTGCAGGGGCCTTCCCCAGATCTCTCAAGTCTCATCTTTTTGGCAATTTCCGTATCCATTGCGAGCTCCATCATTGCATCCCAGTCCAGGGCCTTTCTTGCCCTGGACATCTCGTTGTCCCATTCCATGGAACCTTTAATTCCCTTTGCGATGTCTGCCGCATGTCCAGCAATTCTCGCTGCTATAACACCTATTCTTACATCTTCCTTTGTTGGAAGACCGAGGTGTTCTGCTGGGGTGACGTAACATAGAAATTCAACACCAGCCCATGCAGCAAGGGCTCCACCTATGGCTCCTGTTATATGGTCAAAACCAGGTGCGACATCGGTTACAACAGGTCCAAGAAGATAAAGTGGCGCATTATGGGTGAGTTTTTTCATTCTTTTTACTGCATCCTGAACCATATGTAATGGAACATGCCCGGGGCCTTCCACCACGGTCATCACCCCTGCCTCTCTTGCTCTGAGTACCAGCTCTCCGAGGATTTTCTGTTCCCCAACTTCAAAATAGTCACCTGCATCTTTTATGGCCCCCGGCCTCATACCATCCCCGAGAGAGAGAACAACATCGTATTTCCTAGCAAGTTCAAGAAGTCTATCAAAGTGCTCATAGTAAGGGTTTTCTTTCCCTGTTAATTTTATGTATGCAGCAAGAATTGCTCCACCTCGGGATACAACACCCTCTAACCTTGAATCGGAATCCAGTTTAGCAACAAGTTCTCTTGTCACGCCGGCATGTATTGTCATGAAGTCCACACCCTCCTCCATCTGTCTCTCGAGAACATCAAATATTTCCTCGGTGTCCAGTTTTACCACGGCCCCTCTTTTTATACGTGCCAGTGTGGCGGCTTCATAGACCGGGACTGTTCCTACAGGTACTGTGGATTCTCCAAGAACCATTTTCCTTATTTCGTCCAGATCATCTGAGAGAGAAAGATCCATAACTGCATCAGCTCCAGCCTTGAGTGCTTCCTCAAGTTTTTCTCGCTCTTCCTTCAGACTGGACCTCAGAGTGCTTGTTCCTATATTTGCGTTTACTTTGGTACGTGTATATTTTGAAAGGACTATTGGGCTTCTCTTTGTTCTGTAACCGAGGACAACAGCCTCTCCTTTTATTATTTCCTCTTTAAGGAGATTTACGTCTATGTTCTCCTTTTTTGCAATCTCTTTAAGATCTTCAGGTATAATTCCTTTTCTGAGGGTTTCTATAAGGCTCTCCCCCATTTTTTTACCTCCATTTTTATTTTGGGGGAGGAGGAAGGAAAGTGTCGGGCACTTTCCCTTCGCCGGCATTACCCGGATCAGGTTCGAGGGGTCGGCCCGAAGGCAGGCCCTCTCAGCCGGGTCTCCCCAGCTCCCCCAGTGCCACTTAAATTTTATGACTGAAATTAAGTTAAGTCAAATTATAAGTGTTTGTTTATTGAAATTTACCCAATCTTAAGTTAATATTACAAATATATATGTATTATTTCAATTATGTAAATATGAAAGTAAATACAAACTGGAGGGTCTATGAGGGTACTAAAATTAAAGAAGGGGGACTTTGTCCTCTTTCTGAAAAGCCTTAAAAGATTTGGGGAGCTATGGGGACCGGTAAAAAAGGGGGACAGTTATGTATACGCAAGGGCAGAGCCGGAGAACTTCGACCTGAAAGCCATAAGGACAATCATCCCGGCTAAAAAGTTCTTCCTCCCGAAAAAATCCACGATATTGAAGTTTAAAAACGGTGAATGGAGAGAACATCAAGAGGTAGTGAATAGGGTGATTTTCGGACTTCATCCATGTGAAATACATGCTCTGAACATATATCACAAATTTTACTCCAGACTTTATCCTGATACCTACTATCTCAAAAACAGAGAAGCCAACCTCATTATAGGACTTTCATGTATTCCAGATGATAAATGTTTCTGTGCTAATACCAGAACCTCTGTGGTGGATGAGGGCTTTGATTTATTTCTCACAGATCTTGGGGATAAATTTCTTGTCTGGATAGGTTCTCCCAAAGGTGAGACTGCTATAAGACATGTTGGTCATCTCTTTGAGACTGTAACTGCAGAGGATATAGAGGATTACATCACATGGAGGAAGGAAAGGGATGAAGCGTTTCAGCTTAAAATCCCTCTTGAAGGGATGCCCGAGATAGTGAGCTTCAGTTATGAATCATCCATATGGGACGTAATGGGTGAGGCGTGTCTCAGCTGTGGCACATGCACAATGGTGTGCCCTACCTGTACATGTTTTGATATCCAGGATGAATATGATATAAAGGCCGAGGAGATGAACAGAGAGAGATTATGGTATTCATGTGTCTATAGGGAGTATTCCATGGTGGCTGGTGGACATAATTTCCGGGAAGCCAGGTCCGAAAGGCTCAAGCTCTGGTATACTCATAAGCTGGTAGGATTTATGAGTAAATATGGAAGTCCAGCCTGTGTGGGCTGTGGGCGTTGCATTGTTAGCTGTCCTGTGGAGATAAATATCCTTACAGTGGTAAAGGCCCTCAAAAAGGAAAAGACAGGTGCATTCTGGGAGAGAATGGAGGTGAAAAATGCTTGAAGCAAAGAAGATAAATAAAAACCCGTATATGCCAGAAAAAGCAAGAATAGTCAGAAAATACGATCTTACAGAGGATGTAAGATTCTTCCAAATAAGAATAATTAACCCTGATTTAGTGCTCCCTCTCACCTCCAGTTATAAGCCAGGACAATTTATGATGCTTTCAATCCCCAATGTGGGAGAAGCCCCATTTTCTATAACATCAACCCCTTCAAGGCCTGGTGTATTTGAATTTTGTATAAGAAAGGTAGGAAAACTCACAACAAAGCTCTTTGAATTAAAGGAAAATAGTGTTGTTTGGCTCAGAGGTCCCTTTGGTAACGGATTTCCAGTGGAACAAATGGTGGGCAAAGACCTGCTATTTGTGGCCGGGGGCCTCGGAGTTGCTCCTCTTCGTTCCCTCCTTCTCTATGCCCTAGATAACAGGGAACTATTCGGAAAGATTTTTTATCTTCATGGTGCAAGAACCCCCAAGGATATGCTTTTCCGGGAAGAATTTTTCCGTTTAAAGGAAAGGGACGATTTTGAGTGTTATCTCTCGGTGGACAGTGACCCTCTGGGCGTCTGGCCTTTTGATATTGGTGTTGTAACGGATCTCTTCAAGTATGTAAAAGTTAATGCCGCAAACACAGCGGCAGTGGTTTGTGGACCTCCTGTAATGTATAAATTTGTGGTTAATAAGTTCCTGGAATTAGGAGTGCCTGACAATCAAATATTTATGACTCTGGAAAGGAAAATGAAATGTGGGATGGGAAAATGTGGACAGTGTGTGGTAGGACATAAATACGTGTGTGTGGACGGCCCTGTTTTTACCCTCTGGGATGTTAAGAATATCAGAGGCCTTATTTAAGGAGGGATGATATGAAACCCAAAATTGGTATATACGGCTTAACCGGTTGCGCCGGTGATCAATTGAATATTCTTAACTGTGAAGATGAACTTTTAAAGCTTTTTGACATATTTGAAATTAAATCCTTTGTTATGGCCTCGAGGGCTGCAGATGAAAGTGTTGAGCTGGATGTGGCATTTGTGGAAGGTTCTGTTTCTACTGCTAAGGATCTGGAAGATCTTCTGGCTATAAGAAAGAAGAGTAAGATTCTGGTTGCCATAGGCCATTGTGCTATCTATGGCGGAGTACAGGCCATGTTTATGGAGAAAGAGGAATGGATAGAAAGATATCAAAAAGTTTACGGAAAACAAGATGCTGTCACTTTGACTGCTCCTCTGGAGCCAAAACCGCTATCAGCCTATGTCAAAGTGGATGCTGCACTTCCTGGCTGTCCTATAGAAAAAGAACCTTTCCTTAAATTGGCTGGAATGCTTATCCATGGTGTTGTTCCCAAGAATCCTGACTATCCTGTATGTGCAGAATGTCGATGGAAGGAAAATGAATGTTTACTTCTTAAAGGTGAAATATGTCTGGGGCCACTTACCAACTCAGGATGTGGAGCTATCTGCCCTTCTCATAATACGGGTTGCATAGGTTGCTGGGGACCTATTGCGGAAGAAAATTATGCTGCTGAAATAAAGCTTTTAATAGATAAAGGATATGATCTGGATGCCGTGATAAAAAGATTCTCAATTTTTGGTGGAACAGAGAGGGCCGAAAAGTTGAGAAAATTCTTGGAAAAGGAAGGGAGAAAATGAATAAAAAATTGTTATAGAACCAATGGCAAGGGTTGAAGGTCACGGAGGGATTGAAGTTGTTATAGAAGATAATCAGGTCAAGGATGTGACAGTTGATATATTCGAGGGTCCAAGGCTTATAGAACAAGTTACCGTTGGCAAAACCCCGGATGAAGCTGTATCCATTACCTCCAGGATCTGTGCTATCTGTTATATCTCTCACAGATTTGCTGATATAAGAGCTCATGAAAGGGCCCTCAAAATCAAACCGGGCGAAAAGACAAAACTATTGAGAAAGCTTGCTCATTACGGTGAAATGATAGAGAGTCATTCGCTCCATTATTATCTACTGGCCCTTCCAGATTTTCTTGGATATCCGGATGCCATTACCATGACAGGTAGATTCCCAGAGGAGGTAGCAGGAGGTCTTGAGCTCAAAAAATTCGGGAACAGGGTGATGGAAATTGTTGGAGGAAGAAGGATCCATGGAGAAAATATGAGGATTGGCGGGTTTGGGAAACTACCCTCTGAAGAGGATCTGGAGTGGATTAAAGAAAAAGCACTTATGCTTATCCCAACAATTGAGAGAGGAATAAATCTCTGGAAGGAATTGGAAATACCTGATTATCTGGAAGAGGAAACCATCTTCGTCTCTGTTCTACCTGAGGATGGTACTTTTGGCTTTGTTGCCGATACAATAGTTGTTTCTACAGGAGAAAAATATGATGCTGAGGAGTATGAAAAGGTTACCAACGAGCGTGTTGTTCCCCATTCATTCGCTAAACGCTGTCGTTACAAGGGAAAACCGTATACTGTGGGAGCCCTTGCAAGGCTGATTAATATGGGAGACAGATTGGATGGAATGGCAGGAGAATACTTTAGAAAACTTTATAACGATAGATGGAAAAGAAATCCATTTTATAACAACATAGCACAGGCCATTGAAATACTGTACTGTCTTGAGAAAATACCCTCTTTAGTGGATAAAATAAAAAGTACACCTTATAAAGAGGCGAAGTCTGGGAAGGACTCGGGAGAGGGTACAGGTCTCGTAGAGGCACCGCGAGGCCTTTTGATTCATCATTATAAGATTGAAAAAGGGTTAGTCAAATATGCTAATTATATTGCCCCC
>QNDO01000039.1 GCA_003644895.1 Candidatus Hydrothermota bacterium
GGTATAGAGGTGCCTCCTCCTGCAATAATTGCACCCTCTTCCCCTAAAGCTTTGCCCGTTTCAGAAGAAGTCAACGAAATTTTAGCCGGAGGTTCTTCCAGAATTTCCTTTATACTTTTGCCTTTGCCAGTGATAGAAATTACTTCATCCACTCCCTCGAGGCCATTTCCTGCTTCAAAAGAAGTCAGGTTGATTTTCGCTTCTATCCCCTGGGGTTCCTCAATGCCGCCACTGGCCGAAAGATCAATAATAGGAGCAGTTGAGGTTGTTTTTTCAATAGAGGATTTTTCAATGTCAATTCGCTCCACTCCAGGAACTTCGAGGTTTATTTTTTTCTTCACAACTACCTGTTCAGCTTTCTCTCCCTTGCTTTCTTTTGCCTTTTCCTTGGCAAGGAATTTAATAACCTTTGGGTTGATATTTCTGGGAAGTTGTTCTTCTATCAATTCTACTTCGCGTAGCTCTTCCAGGGCCTTTCTTTTTTGTTCCTGCACTTTGGAATAATAACTTATAAAAAAGCCGTGAAAAATTAAAGAAAGTAAAGTTGTTATTATAATTGTTCTGTTGTTATTCATTTTCTTTCCTCTTCACGACAGCCAGGGCAACTCTTTTACATCCACATTTTTTCACCCGATCAAATATCTCCAGTACTTTCCCCCAATCTATTTCTTTATCGGCTCGTATTACAACAAGCTTGTAATAGGGCATTTCGGTGTCACTTTCTTCAATTTCCTTTACCAATTTAATAAGGCTGTCTTCATCCTCAATCTTTGTATTGTTAAAATAAAGGTTTCCATCACTTTTCAATGTGATTGAAATATTATCTTCAAGATCTGCTTCTATAACTCTTGCTTTAGGCAGATCTGCTTTTACAGCACTTTTTGTCATCAGATGAGGGGCAGCTGCAATAAGTATCACCAAAACGAGGAGAGCAACTCCAGCCATAGGGAAAAGTTTTTCTCCAATATCTATTTCCTTCATTTTCTCCGTACCCTTTTCATTATAACAACATCTTTTGCCCCCTGGGCTTTCGCAAGATCTATGAGCTGTATAACCCTGTCATACATTACCTCTGAATCTGCACTCACAATAGCTTTTTTTGTAATGCTTCTCTCGAGAAGTTTGGCAACAAGCACTGGTAGAGAATCAGGATCCACCTTTTCCTCATTCAATAAAATTGTTCCGTCCTTTCTTATGTAAATATTCACAGTCATATCTTGTCTCGACTTTCTCAAAGTGGTTTTAACCCTGCCTGCAGCACCTCGGGAAACAAATATACCAGATTCTAGGATGAAAGGAATAGCAAGCACAAACATTATGAGAAGCGAAAGACTTATGTCTACCATTGGAGCAAGATTGACTGTGGCTCTTCTTTTGGTATTCCGCTTTTTTATCATCTTTTAAGCTTTTCCTGCCAGTATTTATCTCTATAATACAATATCTTGTGTACTAGTGCATCAAGATATTCTGTGGTATCCTCGGTCTTTTTGACAAAATAGTTGTAGAATACAAGGGACGGGATAGCAATCATGAGACCAAATGCAGTGGTTAGAAGTGCTTCTGCTATACCAGCTCCAACTACTTCTGGTCCTCCGGAACCTGTAACAGCAATATTATGAAAAGCTTTGATTAATCCTACCACTGTTCCATAAAGACCAAGGAGAGGTGCGATCGCAACGATAGTGGACAGCCCTCCGAGAAATTTCTCAAACTTTGCCCTTTCCTCAAATACCATGGAATTCAGAAGTTCTCTCAGTTCCTGTTCTTCCATCTGAAGGTTCTCGAGGCCCTGTCTCAGAAGATTATGAAAGGGAGAATTTTTCCTCACAGCCATTCTTTTAAGTTCTTCTAATCTCATTTTGTTGAAACTTGACTCCATTATTCTTAATTCTTTGAAATAGTTAAATCTATGGCGAATATAAAAGATCGCCCTTTCGATTATAATTGCCAGTGCTACAATGGATACAATCAGTAGCAGTTGCATTGTATAACTTTCTTTCAATATCTCCAGCAGAGTTTTACCCAAAATCATTGGCTACCTCCGAGTTTTAATTTTTTTAATTTTTCTTCTGCCCTCATTCTTATGGATATATCAGGGGCAATATCGTGTACATACTGATAAAGGGTAATAGCTTCCTCACCATTACCCTCTCTTTCATATTCATTTGCAGTCTGGAAGAGTATATCGGAGGCCCTGAACAGGTCTCCCGATTCAGCGTATGCAATACCCATATTTTTCATTGCCTTAAGTTTGTATTCACTTCCTGGGAAACTGTCCACCACTGTTTTCAGCGCTGAAATAGCATCTTTGTATTTTTTTAGTTTTATATATGCAGTGCCAAGGCCAAAAAATGCTCTGTCTTTGTCCTCTTCATCTGGGTAGAAATCCAGAAATTTTTTGAAGGCAGAAGATGCTTCCTGCCATTTAGATAGGGTGAGGTACAATTGCCCCGAATATAGCAAGGCCTTAGGAGCCTTTTCACTCTTTGGAAAGGTGAGGGCAAGTTTCATGAATATTTGAGCGGCATTTTCCAGGTTCTTATTTTCATAAGCTTTAACACCAAGCTCATACAGAGCTTGGGCAGCAAGTTCACTGGATGGAAACAGTTTTATAAAATCATCTAGGGCATCTGGATTCTCTCTTGAATAGAAATAGTATGCCTGAGCCATTCCCTCCTTCACAGCATCCTTAAGCTCACTTTCTGGAAAAGTTACAAGAAATTTAGCATACTCTTGAATTGCAGTATCATATTCTTTTTTGTTGAAATAGTTCTGTGCAAGAAGGAGCTGTGCCCTCGCTGCTCTTTTCCCGGAGGGAAAGTGGTCAAGAAGCCAATTTAATAATGCGATGGATTTGTCGTATTCTGCAGCTTTATTATATGTGTCTGCTGCTCTGTAAGCTGCTTCTTCGGCTGCTTCGGCATTGCCGAAATTTGAAACAACATATTCCCAGGTCTTTACAGCATCGCCATAAGCTTTAAGTGCGTAAAGAGAGAGTCCCTTATAAAGTAGTGCCCATGGTTCAATAGAATGTCCATGGAAAGTTTTTGCAAGCGCAGCGAACTCTTTGAAAGCCTCCTTATAGTCACCACTATTGAAGTATACAATCCCGAGACCGTAATGGGATTGAATAAGCAATGTAGTGTCACTGTAAAGATTTGCCACTTCATGTAAAGCATTATAAGCTTCGTTGTATCTTTCCTCGCTCAAAAAACACCATCCAAGACCACATTTTGCATGTCCCAAGAGTAATCTATCTTTAAAATTTTGTTTAATATGAAGATAAATATTTTCTGCCTCAGAAATTTTCCCCCTTCTGTAAAGTGCTTCAGCCCTTGCAAGAAGTGCCCATCCTGCCCAGATGTTACTAGACGAGGTAAGGTCTTCCACAATAGTATTTGAAAAACTGATGGCTTTTTCTGGTTTTCCAGAACTGAGATAGGTGTATATCAGGTATGCAGCTGCCGGAAATCTGAATATGGAAGAAGGATAATTATCAACAATATAGAGAAAACTTTCTATTGCATCTTCCCTTTCTTCCTGAAGGAGGTTAGTAGCACCTTTGATATAATATCCAATACCACCGTATTTCCCGCCTTCAAAGAGTGAAGCAAACTGCGAAGAAATCACCTCAAGATTGGAAATATCACCCTTGAGCAGATATGCTTGAGCAAGCTTTAGGAAACATATTTCATCAAGTTCCACAGAAGATCCCGTTCTTGCCTTCTGGAGATACTCAATTGCACCATCAATATCGCCTGTCTTCAATTTTGCTGAGCCCGTGAAATAGGATGCAAGGTCCTTGAATTCAAAATAATCACGCTGTGTAAGGGGAAGGAGGATTTTAATGGCATTATCGTAATTCTCCTCTTTGTATTTAGCTATCCCGTCCATATACTTAACATAATCAGCAAGGATATGACTAGGAAAATCTTTTAGAAAACCTTCCGCTTCTATTTGAGTGGCAGAATAATCTCCATAGATGAAAAGTGCTTCCACTATGCCGAATCTGATAATCCCCTCGTCTATGCTGTTCTCGGGATTGGAAAGAAGTCTCCTGTATACATATATTGATTGATCAGGTTCTCTCAACAGTGCAAAAGCCCTGGCTTCGTAAAGCATGGCAAAGGGGTAGTCCGTCTTCTCAAAGAACTTAATTGCCTCCCTGTAATTTCTTCTTTTATAAGCAATTATGCCTCTTAAGAAAAGGGTTCTCGAACTGTTTTTGTAGTCCCTGAACCCTTCTGTCTTTTCCAAAAAACTGTTTGCTTTTTCTAGGTCTCCATTTAAACTGTGATACAGTGCCTCATAAATATAAACTTCAGGTTCCAAGTATGTTCCCTTTACCTTTTTTTCAAGTTTACGCAATTCCTTACCAAAAGCATTCCAGTCTCCCAGATTTAGTTTACACTCAGCGATCCTCAACCTCAGTTCATTTTCGAACCCCCTGAGGATTTTTTTATCCAGGAGCTCTTCATATACGCCGATGGCTTCCTGATATCTTCCTCTTTTGAATATTTCCTCGGCTCTGTAAAATTTTTTTATCTGTCCCTGTGTCAGAGACAATATCAGAATTAATGTGTTGATCATAATGCCACTCTCACCTTAACGAGTTTCCCTTTTTTGGTGTAAAAATTACCATCTTCGTCTTCTACAACTAGTTCATAATAATATTTACCTTCCACTACTATCCTTCCAGTTTCGTCCCTTCCGTCCCAGGCAATTCTTAACGGTGGGGTGCCTCTTCCACCAAATTCTTTAACTTTTTCACCGTCCTTGGTTAAGATTAGGAGCTTCCAGCTTTTCACATCACCTCTGGTTTTGGCATGGATAAGGATCCAGGCCAGTCCTCCTGATTCTGAAATGTCAAGGTATTTCCTGTCCACTTCGGCGTAAACTCTGAAACCCCCATATGAATATGTAAGGGTTACATGATGTATGTCCTGGAAGACAAGCTGGGACAGAGACATAGAGTATGTGTAGTCAATCTTTATATTCTTATCTCCAAGGGGTTTTTCAATTCCTATCCCTGCACTTATGTAGCTTCCATCATATCCACCTCTTAGATAGAGCATATTAAGAAGTCTTCCTTCACCGCCAAAAAAGCCTTTAAAACCACTATAAGAACTGTAATCAAGATCAACTGAGAGATTGAATTCAGGAATGGGACTCGCTGAAATTCCCATTCTCAAGCCCAGGGGGGCTTTTTCTTTTTCTTTATAATACCTGATACTCATTGGTATTATGTTCCTTAAAACCAGAGAGGTTGCAAAGCCCGGTATAAAGGTAGAAGTAATTCCAATATCTGCACCAAAACCACTGGCTGTATAAGAACGAATTCTTCCATAATAAAGTTTCAAAGATAGGCCAGCATACAGGTGTTCCATGATTTTCTTACCAATTATGCCTCCACCGGCTATTTCAAGAAAATCATATTCACCCTGAGGTCGATTGTTTTCATCTCTCCCTTCAAATCCAGGAGTATTGAAATAGATTGAGTGGAAACCATAACTTATCCCTTTATGAGAAATTCTCCCAACTGATGCGTAAATAAGACTTAAATCTTCACCCAGATCTGTGTATCCAATAGAAAAGGTATTCTGATCCAGAAGAGCTATATTAGCAGGATTGTAATACATGGAATTCAGATCTTTATATTGTGCAGAGTATGCCCCCCCCATTCCAAAGGCACGTGCACCAAACCCGTAAGTGAATATCTGCCCGGGCTCCCCTTGAAGATTCAATAATAAAAGAAGTAAGACCTTTACCATAGCACACCTATCCTCTTTTTAAGGGATTTAATTTTCTGTGAATTTCGGTAAGCTGAAAGAGTCAATATATACATTCCACTCTGAACCTTTTTCCCGTGGTTGTTTTTGCCATCCCATGTAATTCTGTTCCAGGTTCCCGGTATTGCACCTTCTTCGCCCTCATATACGGTTTTTGAATACACCAGATGCCCGAAGGGATCAAAAATCCGGATTTCCACCTTAGTCACCGAATTTGGCAAAAGGTATTCAATATTGGAGACTTTATTATCACTGTTCAGTGGTGAAGGATAAAAATAAAGACTGTCGGCGAAGAGTGTCATGGTGTCTTCCCGAGATTCTAACACTTCTATCCTTATGGTATCACTGAGTGAATCAGTTTCTCCTTTTACTGTTATGAACTGCCCCCCCAATCCAGGGTTGAGTATAGTGTATGCTGTACCCTGGATATTTGTGTAGGAGATAAGAGGTATAAGCGAACCGGAACCACTGACGATGGAGAATCTCACTTCCTGGCCCGCAACGGGATATCCACTCTGGGCTGTGACCTTGGCGAAGATAGTATCGATCTCATTGCTTCTTATTATTACTTTGGAAGCAGTTAGAGAAATTATATCAGGGCGTTGTGTGACGGTAACAGAGGATGAATCAGGAGAAAGGGAAGTTCCCTCTACATAAGCGGTCACCCAATAAGTTCCAGGATACGCAAAATTGGCAATATAGGAGAGCTTCGTGCTGTCTCCGAATTCCCTCAGAGGATTGATGGAAACTCCACTGCCCGGTGAGGCTACAAATTTTACGGTGTCCTGTGCATAGACACCGGGGGATAGAACCCTATTATGGAAGATGTCAGTAAGTATTACTGTGAGCTGGAAATCATTTCCTGCATACTGGTTCTGTGAAAGTCCACTTTTGCCTGTAGCTGGATTACCTGGCGTATAAGTTTCTCCGGGAAAGAGCAAAACTACACGGGCTGGACTGGCGGGAGTAAAGTAGATATAATCAGTGGTATCCTGGAAATTCTGAGAACTTGCGATAAGATATGCATATTGCGATGCCCTTCGTGCCTGAAGAATTACAGTATCCCAAGTTGTAAAATCACCACTGGCATAAGGGGAAAAGGAAGCATACGGGTTTTGTCCCAGTGTATCCCATAACATCAGGCTCAGACTATCAGTCTGTCCGGGGATTATATTGTAATATGCATCTGAATAAACTATTCGCACTGGAACATATTCTCCAACTGAAAAAACAAGAGGAACTGTATGAATTACACCCTCGAGAGGTCTTAAGGAATCACCAGGGAACAGTAGATTGATTTTGCTGTATTGGTCAGGCAACACTGTGAAATATTGGCTATACCATGTAGAATCCATACCCGGAAAGCTTAATTTTAACCTTACATAACCTGCACAGAAGAAGGACACAGTTGATGTAGAAATGCCATTTACAAAAGTTACCGTATAAGGTGAAAGATAGGAAGAGGAGGTACCAAAGGGAGTCTCAAGTTCAAGAAATCCCACTGCGTTGAGTGTATCCACCAGTGTACCATTATCCATTGCCTCTATTCTCAAATTAACTGCCTGTCCTGCAGTTGAAGTGTCTGGAAGGTAAAAATCAAAACTCAAAGCCACCAAAATATTAAGTAGTAGATTAATCATACCTTATATTTTATATTTTGTGATAGCTTCAATCAATTTTAGAACCGAGTCTTTCTCTCATTGTGCAGAACGTGCATATATCTCTTGTGGTTGGATAACCACATATTTTACATTCCTTAAGCTTAATCTCTTTTTCTTCTCTCTTTATTATATTTTGTTTTAAAAACCCTTTATAAAATCTCAATTTTGTGCCTGGTGATTCTTCTTCCAACATATTAAGAGAGTTCTTGATCTGAATAGAAGTGGCACCCTGGGCAAAGGGGCACTCTTCTCTAATATAATCAAATCCACGAATAAGAGCATATGCTGCACTTTCTCTCTCTGATATCAATGCAAGAGGTTTTACCTTTTTCACCAGTTTTGGATGGGTGGAATCCATTTTTATATTCTGGCGTATAATATACCCCTCCTGCCAGTTAAGTATGTTAGAGAGCAGAGTAGCAGCTTCATCATCCAGATTATGCCCGGTTGCCACGACTTGAAAATTATTTTCGTAAGCAAATTTATTGAAAAGGTATCGTTTAACCAATCCACATACTGAACAGGCAGGTCTTCTCAATTTTTTAGCAGCTTCAGGTGTGGAATAACCCAAGATTTCCTTAACCTGGAGAATGTGTATCTTTAAATTATAACGACTGGCAAAATTCTCGGTCTTTTTCTGTGATTCCTCTGAATATTTTCCAATACCGAGATTTATGTGAAGGCCTTCTACCATGTAGCCCAGAGCATTCAGTATGAAAAGGGTATTTAAACTGTCCTTGCCTCCCGATACGGGAACAAGTATCTTTTCATCTTTATTTATAAGTCGAAATTCTTTAATCGTTCTTTCAACTCTTCTTTCAATAAATTCTATTAAATGCTCTTCACACAGTGAGATATTATGTGCCCTTAATTTGATTACAGCTCTATTTCCGCAAATTTTGCACTTCATTTTTTATAACGATGGGTGTTCCCTGAAAGCCAAATCTCTGGCGAAGTTCTCTTTCCAGGAACCTTATATAATTTTGTTTAAGTTTTCCCTTTGTTTTGATGAGAAATTTTGGAGGTTCAGTTCCTACCTGTGCGAAAAATGTTATTTCTACTGTGGGGGGATGTTTTGCCATTACCTCATAGATGAAATCGTCCACCTCTCTTCTGGAGAGCTTTCTCTTCCATTCTCTTCTGGACACCTTCACCAATTCCTTCAGAAATTCGATGCCCTCGCCTGTAAGTGCAGACACATAGATTTTGGGTGCAAAATCAAGGAAGAAGAGCTCATTTACAAAATATTGAAATGTTTCTGCTCTTTTCTTTTTGGGTATAAGATCACTTTTATTGAGTGCAACTACAAGTCCTCTTCCCTCTTCTACAATAAGATTGGCGATTTTTTTATCTATATGTGTAACTGGTAGAGATGCATCTATTACAAGTATAGCAACTTCACTATATCTCAGGGAACTCATACTTCTCAATGCACCGTAATATTCAACCTCATCCTGGTATTTTCTTCTGATACCTGCAGTATCTACAAATATGAACTCATCAGTTTCCACATCAACAGAGTCCCTTGTGGTTCCAGGAATTGGAGAAATTATCGTGATCTCCTCGCCACAGAAAGCGTTCAGAATCGATGATTTCCCCACATTTGGCTTACCGAGAATTGCTACTCGTACCTTGTCTTCTTTTTTCTTTTTAACAGATTCATATCCCTTTTCCCTTAATTTTTCCACTATTCTATCGAGAAGCTCCTGGATTCCTCTTCCGTGAACAGCTGAAATACCCAGGGGTTCTCCAAGGCCCAGTTTATAAAAGGAAAGAACGTCCTGGTCTTTTTTATCAATCTTATTTGCCACAAGGATTACATCTTTATTTTTGCTTCTCAGCCACTCTGCTATTTCTTCATCAAATGGAGTAACACCTTGAGAGGCATCAACGAGTAATATTACAAGATCTGCATTCTCCACTGTTTCTTTAATCTTTTCTCTCACTTTTTCCCATATTAGGTCTTCTTCAGGAGGGTATAACCCCCCTGTATCAGTAAGAAAAAAGGTAAAATTGTCCCATTCAACCGGTTTTTTAACCCTATCCCGGGTGAGTCCAGGTCGTGCATCCACTATTGATAGAGGTTTTTTGATAATTCGGTTGAAGAGAGTAGATTTACCGGTATTTACCCTACCCACTATGGCAACTTCAGGTATCTTTTTCAAGGTGTTTAGTCACCTCCTCTTCAAGCTCTTCAGGAGACAAGAATAATTTAACTCCTTCCATTTCTGAAAGCCTTTGAATATTCTCTTTATCAACTTTTCTTCTCCATATTTTGTACTTTTTCCCGCTTTTTGTTGTGAAAATAATTTCATCCTTTGCATCTGTAGGAAGCACAAAGATGGGCATTCGGAGTTTTCCAGCCTGTGCGAACATGGTTGTAATAAGATTATCTG
This sequence comes from Candidatus Hydrothermota bacterium, assembly GCA_003644895.1. Lineage (GTDB taxonomy): Bacteria > Hydrothermota > Hydrothermia > UBA1063 > UBA1063 > B29-G16. The sequence continues at coordinate 9,847 of QNDO01000039.1, forward strand.
AAATTCCCATTACAAATTTAGCTACTGTATTGGAGGTTGCAGGTGCCACAACAAGCAGACCGTATTTACCTGCAAAAAGACTAAAAATCTCCGGACTTGAACTTGATCTATCTTCTACAATCTTAAAATCTTTTAGTTTCTCCATAAAATTATACCTCTCCATTATTTCTTTAGCTGCCCGTGAAATAAAGATATCCACTTTTGAGGGACCTAATCTGTTAATTATATCTATACAATTACTCAAAAAGTATTCTGCACCGGTGATCATCCAGGCAACTTTCATTTTAATTTCCTGATTTTGAGTGAGTTAGATTATACAGTAATCTTCCAGTAACTGCAAAACCGATAAATTCACTTAACACTGAAGGGTGAAGGAACAAAGGTAAGTAGAAGGAGAACAGTGGCCACGGCTCCAAAAATCTTGTGCTTTAAACTGAGTTTTATATAGTTGTTTAGAGGTTCTGGATGTCTTAAACCCATCACAGCGAGAAGAAGACCCCAGAACCACCAGCCGGGCCACAAAAGTCCAAGCGGCACCAACATAAGCCAAAATACACGAGACACGTACTTGAACTTGCTGCTCAAAAGGGAATACATTATGTGTCCCCCATCCAGTTGTCCCACAGGCAATAAATTGAGTGCCGTAACAAATAGTCCAAGCCAGCCAGCGAAGGCCATAGGATGGAGTAAAACTGTATATCCCTCAGGGAGTGGGCCTTTTGCGATTCTGAGCAGAGTGGAGAATATGATGGAATTACCCAGCGCCAGTCTTTCTGGCCCTGGTACTGCCTCCACCACCTGAGAGAGCTTGA